>VBOM01000253.1 GCA_005877535.1 Nitrospirota bacterium
TGTTTGATCTGGCAATTGAACGCACGAATCGCCTGCATGATTTCCTCGTCGCTCAGTGTCCCGTCCGTGTAGTTGATGATCGATATCACCATGATATTCACCTCCATCTCCCTAAGCAAAAAGCACAAGATATGCCAGCCTCGTAAGTAGCCAGCACACATGTATTCACCGAAGTTTGAGTGTCTATGCCGTGGCGGGATGATCCTGGCCTGAATCTTTTCTGATACGTGCCCTTGCTCAAACAGATTCATTGGCAAGAGTTCTGGGATTGAATGGAGACGAAACGCAAGCAAGTCTCCTGACACAACATAGTGCGAACGTGGAAAGGGGCGGGTCTTGCAATCATTCACACCCAACGTGGAAGTCTTCCATTTGGGAGAGAATAAGGATGAGAGACGAGCTCGGACCCAGCGGGCGACCGGCGTGGCTGGGAGGCTGTTCAAACCGAAATGCTTACGCCTATTTGGACGATGCCACCTCACAAAGATCTTGTCGCTTAGTGGGTCCAGATCTTTACGGGAGTCGATTCGAAAGGATACACATGAATCATCCACCCACCAGCTTGCGGAACGAATCGCCCGCCTGCTTGCTGACACTCTGATTCCGTGGCAATCGTCCCCTTGAGCCCGAGTAGTTTCCTGGTCATGCGGCGTCTACTGCCGTCTGGCTGGAAGCAGAGATTGACGTGGGCATGCCACTTCGCAACGCTCACCGGAACGCGCTCGTTCAACTGGTCTTCGCTCATGTCTCTCGGCGCGGTGTACATCGCCCCCTCGAGTTCATAACCATCCCCGACTTTCTTATACAGGATTGCGGTCGGTTCAGCAGGATCAAAACGAACCTTGGCCATAAGGCGGCGCTGCTTATTGGCGAAATGATAATGCTTTGGCGTTCGCTCCGGATGAAGCGGAACATAGGATCATGCTGATCCATATCCATGCTCTGGGCAGTAGACTCTCCCTGCGCTGACTCACCTGCCTGAGCCAGACACACACCATCCATGAGAAAGAACAGGCTCCCTGAGAAGACCACCACAATGCCCAGAGAGAACCTGAGGCACCGCATTAACTTTCGAATGCCATGACCGGTCATGGTCGCCCTCCATTGAAACCAGAAAGTCGCGTGTCCATCAAGGCGAACATTTTATCCCGCGTACTGACTCAAAACCAGTCATGCACCGCAGACCGCCTTTGCGAATCTCAGGCTCTCTACGTGAACTGTGAGTAGTTCTAAGAGACGAGCGACGAGATGTCAGAAACAAGCTCAGACGCGGTGGGTAGCTGGCAGGGCTGAGGCGGCTGTTCAGGCCGAAACCGGTCCTAAACATTTTTCTGCACTCGTCACGTGGCCGGAATCTCAAGGAAGGCCCAAAAAGCAACATTGATTTTATATTGTAAACTTCGACCCGTAGTTGCGAAATGTTTCTTCTTGAGCACCAGTACCTTTTGGTAGTCTTGATTGAAAGTCCTCCGCAAATCTATATTCGTCGGTTCCTATCTCAACTCCCAAAAATGCAAGAGCACATAAATGATCTACCACTTGAGCTACCTGGCTATACGGAATATCAGCTTTCAAGATTGTGTCGTTCACTTCCTCCTGCGTAAGCACTGGCTTAGATCCGACGAACTCATACAACACTTGTTCAAGGGGGGTTCTACCCCATTGCTTCCACCAAGATTGAGTGTGTTTCTATATCAAGGGTGGGCCAATTGGTCTCCAACTGCGCGCAATATTCCACCCTCCCAACCCTCAGCGCGCCAAGACGCGCTTTTTCCCGAGCGAGGTCCTTCCGATTCTTTCTATCTCTCTTTAGGGGAGTGGCCAAGGCTGCCCTTGACTGCGCGCATCAATGATCCTTCCAAGCTAGCTCGCTACTCCTCTCATGGAATGGCACCTGTGTTGGTCCCACTGCGGCCGTCGAGCGAGCACATTCTGATCGTGCGCGCTCCGGGAGCAAGGGATCGGCACGGGTGTCATTCCACCCCTTTCATCGTGCGCGTTCTGCGAGCAAGGAGGGCACCTGGCCGCTCCCCCTCCTCCTCCTACACCCGGGCGGGGTGCGAAGCCGGCTGGGCTGGTCAGCGATAGGACCCGCTCTTTTGAATCTCTGGAATTATTCCATTTCTCTCTGGAAATTCTCCCCAATTCCCTCCCCCTCTCCCAATCATCAATCCCATTACATTTATCATCCTAACTCACTGTTCTTAATAATCATTCACCCATCTCACTCTTCATCTTCGAGCCCGGCACATTCCCTGCTGATGTCCTCTTATATATATAAATGGTGACGCACCCTTCCATCCTCTTGATCGAAGACAGCCCCGGCGAGTGCGAACTCTTTCGCCTCGCACTGGCGCGAACCAGCATTGATGTTGCCCTCTATACCGAGCATGACGAGGATGCCGCGTTGCATTTTTTACAAGACCGAGTCATTTACCATCCCAAAAGCTCCTTCCAATACTCTCTTAGCGAGGCGGCTGGTATGGGCTCTACTGCGCGCGTTGAACGAGGGCCTTCTGAGGCCGCGCGTTCCGCGAGCAAAGAGGCCACGCCAGCTGCCCCGCCCTCTCTTATCCTCCTCGATCTCAAGCTTGGTCGACGGAATGGCTGCGACTTTTTGAAACGGTTCCGGGCCGATGCCCGCTTCGCCGCGATCCCCGTCGTCGTCTTCACCACATCTGACGATCCGACCGATCTCGCACGCTGCGATGCCAGCGGCGCAAACGGTTACGTCGTGAAACCCGGTACGTTTGAGCAATTAGTGCAATGTGTTGGCGATATTGGCCGATATTGGATAGATAGAAACTTGACACCCTATCCGATTGGAGTCCGATGCTGACCCGCGCTTCGCTCAAAAACCCCTACGCTGTCTTTGCGATCTGCATGATCGTGCTCGTGCTCGGAGCCGTGTCCTATCAAAAAATGCGGGTGGACATTTTCCCTGAAATCAAGATTCCGACCATTCTCGTGACGACGTTCTACCGCGGCCTGAGCCCCAGTGAGATGGAAGCCCAGCGAGATGGAAGGGGCGATTACGCTCAAGATGGAGCAGCGGTTTGTCGAAGCGAGCTACGTCGAACATATCGAATCCCAGTCGCTCGCCGGGATGAGCTACATCAAAGTCTTCTTCCAGCCGGAGTACAGCATCGATTCGGCCCAGTCCGAGCTGACCAGCCTGGCCTACAGCATCATTCGCCTGCTCCCGCCGGGCGTCTATCCCCCGTCCATCTATAAATTCGGTGTGTCGAGCTTGCCGGTCGGGCTCCTCTCCGTGAGCAGCGAATCTCTTGAGGCCAAAGATATTCGCGACCTGGCCTATTTCACCGTGCGCCAGCAGATCGCCACCATTCCCGGCATTTCGTTCGGCCCCCCGCTGGGCGGGAAAGTCCGGCAGATCACCGTGTTTATGGATCCGCAACGGATGCAGGCGCGCGGCATCTCCCCATCAGACGTCGTCAAAGCCATTAATTCCCAGAGCGCCATCATCCCGGCCGGCAACATGAAGATCGGAGATCTGGACTACTACGTCTACTCAAATAGTCTGATCGAGGTGATCGATAGGATCAACGACATCCCCATCAAAGTCGTGAACGGCACACCGATCTTCGTACGCGACATCGGTACGGCAGCGGACAGCGCCGCCATTCAAACTTCGATCGTGCGGGTGAACGGTCGCGAGGCCACGTATATCCCCATCACGCGGCAGGAAGGAGCGAATACGCTGGAAGTCACCAACGGGATTCGTGCCAAATTGCCGAAGCTGACAGAGATTCCCGCCGGCACAACGGTCAAATTCATTTACGACCAGTCGCTCTATATCCGGCAGGCGATTGCCAATCTGCAGAAAGAAGGGCTGCTGGGGGCTGCGCTGGCCGGCCTGATGATTTTCCTGTTCCTCCGGAGCATGAAGGCCGCACTTGTCGTCGGGTTAGCGATCCCCCTCTCGCTCACCGCCGCGCTCGTCGCGCTGTATTTGACGGGTCAGAGCGTGAACATCATGACACTCGGCGGGTTGGCGCTCGTGATAGGCTCATTGCTGGACAACAACATCGTCGTGCAGGAAAACCTGCATCGTCATTTGGAGATGGGCAAAGACGGCCGCTCTGCAGCACAGGACTGCGCCACAGAGCTGACTCTTCCGATTCTGGTGGCGACGATCTGCATCCTCATCGTGTACCTCCCCATCATGTTCTTCACCGGCATCATCAAATATCTCTTCGTGCCGCTCGCACTGACCGTGGCCTTTGCCATGCTCGCCTCCTATGTCGTCTCGATGTCCGTGACGCCGACGCTCCTCGCCCGCTTTTACCAGAAGGGCCATGGTGGGAACGGCACAAACGACAGCTCTGCCTCCACCGGCTGGTTCCGCTATGTCCTGGCTCTCTATATCCCGCTGTTGCGGGCAAGTCTGCGCCTCAAGCCGGTCGTGATCGGCTTGGCCCTCCTTGCGCTCATCGGCACCGCCGTTCTCTTGGTTCCTCGCATGCACACGGAGTTCTTCCCGCGGATCGACGCGGGCAATTTCACCATGAACATCACGGCGCCGGAAGGGTCGCGGATTGAGAAGACGACTGCGATTGTGGCGCAGATTGAACAGCTGGTGCAGAAAATCATTCCTAAAGATGACCTTGAAGAAGTCATCTCTAACACCGGGCTCTATTTCGGCGATGCGGCCCGCTTCGCGCCGAACACCGGCAACCACACGGCCTTTGTGCTCGTGAACCTGGTGACGGGACACAAGGGGCAAACGGACGAGTACATCGCCCGGTTACGAACCAAGTTGCGCGACGAATTGCCCGGTGTCGAGGTGGCGTTTCAGACCGGGGGCATCATCAGCGATGTATTGAACTTCGGCTTACGCACACCGATCGACATTCAGGTGAAAGGGCCTACGCTCGACATCATTCGATCGGTGGCGGAAGAGATTCAACAGAAAGTCATTGACCAATACCGAGGACCTGCTCAATATCCCCATCATCGGCTCCCGCACGCCCCTGCTGCCGACTTCCTCGCTCATCACGACCGGCGCGAGCGGCTCGACCATGGCGCTCCAGAACACGCCCTTCGCCGGACGCCAGATGGAGATGTCCAGCGGCTTCTCCGCTTCCGGGGACGAGCGGCGTGGGCCACCTGCGCTCCTTCGGGATGTGGCAACCTTGTCGTTCAAGACCGGCCCGGATTCCGTTGACCACTATGATCTGTCACGGTTGATCGACGTGCTCATCACACCTGTCGGCAACGACCTAGGGCGCGTCGCCAAGGACATTGAAGCAGTCCTGACGACCATCCAACTCCCGAAGGATGTCACACTGCAGCTCCGTGGCGAGGTTGCCAACATGCGATCAGCCATCGGCAATTTCGCGCTCGCGTTGCCGCTGGCCGTGCTGTTGATCTATCTCGTGATGGTCGGCCTCTTCCGGTCCTTGATCGATCCCCTCATCATCCTGGTCGCTGTTCCGCTGGGATGGATCGGCACGGTGCTGTTGCTGCAGCTGACCAATACATCGGTCAACGTGGAATCCATGATCGGTACCCTCATGATGATGGGCATCGTGGTCTCCAACAGTATTCTGCTGGTGGACTATGCGGATCGCAGGGTGCGGGCTGGGGCCACGGCAGAGCAGGCTGTGATTGAGGCCGGTACCAACCGCATTCGCCCGATTCTGATGACGTCCCTCGCGACGATTCTCGGATTGCTGCCGCTGGCGCTGGGTTTCGGCGAAGGCAACGAGACGATGGTCCCCTTAGCACGCGCGGCCGTGGGCGGCCTCGCAATCTCCACCATCATGACGCTGCTCGTCGTGCCGGTGATACATGCGATGGTACTCGGAAGACGAGTCCACGACGTGGACCAGCCGAATGCTGCTTTAGAGGAGATGTAGCCGGATGTTCAGACTGTCGATGTCCTCCCTACTCGTTCTGCTGCTCGCCATGGCCGCCTGCCAGCAAGAGTCGCCGTCACAACAGGCCAAACCTCCGGCTGCGCCATCGGCCGGCACCGATGAGACCTACACGCCTGCTGCTGCGGACAGCCATCCGGTGGATGTGCAGGTCACGAAACCGACAAGGCGCAAGCTGCTCTACCAGGTCACGCTTCCGGCAAACATCTCACCGCTCTATCAAACGACGCTCTACGCGAAAGTGTCCGGCTATTTGAAATGGATCGGGCCCGATAAGGGCGATGCGGTCAAGAAGGATCAGATCCTGGCGATCATCGATGCGCCGGAAGTGGAGGAGCAATACCATCAGGCCCTGTCCGACTACCACATCAAGAAACTGACGTTCGAACGGTTGGCCAAAGTCTGGAAGGAATCGCCGGACGTCATCGCCAAGCAGGATATCGATGTTGCCGAGGCCGCCTCTCAGGGAGCCAAACATCTGGTAGAGCAGCGGGCCGCGCTTCGCAACTATACGAAAGTCATTGCGCCCTATGCTGGAATTATCACGGCCTGTTTTGCCGATCCTGGCGCGCTGATCCAGATTGCGACAGCTTCTTCGGCCGGAGCCATTCCGCTCTTTACGATCATGGATCTCGATACAGTGCGCGTTTACACGAACGTCCCACAGGACGATTCACCCTGGGTGGTGCCGGGAAAGACCAGAGCCACCCTGGACGTCAAGGGACTCGATGGACGATCATTCACCGCCACGGTCACTCGTTCGACCTTGGCGCTCGATCCTTCGACGCGAAGCCTGCTCGTCGAGATCGACCTCCCGAACCCTAATCACGTACTGCTCCCCGGAACCTTTGTTGAAGTGTCTCTCGGGCTGCGCGAAATTCCCGACGCATTGGTTCTCCCTCCGCAAGCCGTCAATAGCGGGCCGAAAGGGAAGTCCGTGTTCATCATCGAGGCCGGACATGCGAAGGCTGCGCCGGTACAAACCGGAATCAGCGACGGCCTCTGGATGGAAATCACGTCGGGTTTGTCGGGAGACGAAGATGTCGTCGTGGTCGGCAAGCGCAGACTGCTGGATGGCTCCCCCGTCACTCCGGCGCCGTTCAACCTGCCGGAGGCGAAGACGGCAGTCCAAAAGTTCGAACGGCTTTCGCCGGGAACTTCCGCTCCGGCAGCATCCACTTCAGAAACAGCAACGTCCAAGAATCGTAAGTAGCTCAAACACCTGAGGCTCCAACCATGAGGAGGAACCATGTATAATTCAATCACGCGAGGCCTGATCGCCTTCACGATCCTGGCCTCCCTCTGCAGGCCAGCCCCCGTTCCGGCACAGCCGCTGGAGCGCTCAGCCGAACCGCCTCCCCGCGGGAGTTTTCTCGGCTTGCACAGCGCCGTCGAATTGGCATTGCAGAATCACCCGGCTGTCCAAGAGGGCAACGCCATCTTGAAAGCATCAGAGGCGAGAACTCAGCAGACACGCTCGCTCTATTACCCCCAAGTCTATGCGAACGCCGACACCACCGCCGGTGCGGGACGCCCCAACCCTCGCTTTCTCGTCGGCGGAGCGTTGCTGCAGCAGAACCAAAGCATCTTCGCCGCTGGAGTGGTCGCCAACCAGCGCATTTATGATTTCGGGGTGACGAGCAACCTGGTCGAATCCTCGCAACTGGCCGAACGAGCGCAGGGACAGGATGTGAATGCGCGGCGCGCCCTCGTGGTGCTGAACGTTCAGCGCACCTACCTGAACAGCCTCAAACGGCGCAAGCTCGTGCAGATCGCGGAAGAAACCGTTCGTGAACGAGGGCTGATCGCCGGCCAGCTCGAGGCGCTCTACCGCCAGGAACTTAAATCCAAGCTGGATTGGAACCTCGTACGCGTCGAACTCGTCAATGCGGAGTCCTTCCTGGTTCGAAGCCGCAACGATCTGAAGTCCAGTTATGCGGACATCAACCGGGCCATGGGCGTGGCGGGTCAAGACGATTACGTGTTGGAAGACATTGCCATCGACGTCAAGCCGACCCGTCCGTTGGACTCGCTGATCAGCGACAGCCTGTCCCATCCGGAGCTCCAACGTCTCAAGGAACAAACTGCCTCGGCGGAAGCAAAATTGCGGGCCATGAAGCAACAATATCTCCCGACGATCTCGGGTATCGCGAGCGGGGGAACATTCGAGCCCTTCGATGCCAGGCAGAATCAGCAGACTGGAGGCTGGTGGACGGCGGGGGCCTTAGTGTCGATGCCGCTCTTTACCGGTTTTCTGATCGAGAACCAAATCCATGAGGCGAGAGCGCAGAAAAACGCATCGGATGCGGCCACCATGAACGTCGAACAGGCTCTCACGCAGCAAGTAACTAACTCCTATCTGGATACAGTCACCTTCGTGCAGCAGATCAAGTTAGGAGAGGAACAGGTCAAGACGGCGCAAGAATCCTTGCAACTTGCGAAACAGCGCTACAAGCTCGGCCTCGGTACGGTGGTGGAAGTGACGCAGTCGGAGGTCGCCGTCACGGCGGCGCAAACCAGACTGGCGGAAGCCCAATATGACTACAAGATTGCCGAAGTGACGCTCGCCTACTCGGCGGGAGGACGGAGCGAGCTTGAGATCGATTCGACGCTGCAGTAGCTCGGCTTGCTACTTCTTCTGCTTGGCTCGCGCGAGCGCCAGCGCCATGGCCATCGTGCCACCTGACTGTGGCTGGCGCTCCGGAGCGTGCTGGGGTGCCGGCGCACGTCGGTTGCGCGGGTCGCGTGATGCGCCCACAGAGGCCTCGCCGGGCATGAGACCTGGGGCGGAAATACGGCCTGGCGCATCGTCGAGGCGCATGGTCAGAGAGATGCGCTGGCGCTTCACATCGACGTCCAGCACCTTCACCTTCACGATCTGACCAGGCTTGACGACC
>VBOM01000254.1 GCA_005877535.1 Nitrospirota bacterium
CGGGGGCCAGGTCAGTGGCCCTACTGGCGCCGCCGCCAAGCTCGGACTTCCGAGGCAGACGCTTGAGTCAAAAATCACGGCCCTGGGAATTAACAAGAATCGGTTCAAGACTCGACAAGCCGACTACGCACGATAAAGAGGCCGAAAGTTGTTTTCACGCCAACCGTAAGAGCCAGTTTCTCGCGAATCGTTGCCTCGGTTTAGACTGATTTTCTGACTTCGCCCCCCTCTCACCGCCTTCCACGCAATCGGATCGGGGAATAGGAACTTCACCGGAACACTTCTGCCACTTTTGCCGATCATTCAGCAATTGCTGAAATTTCGGCAGCCGATTCAACGCTAAACGCAAGTATGTCAAAGGCTTACAACTGGTCTCTTCATTGCACTATTTTTATGCCGTCTAGGTCGCAAGAGTCACAGATGACAATAAAGTTTGAAAAAGAAACCCGCAGTCTCAAGACGATGATTCGCCTGAGCGGTCGGCTCCAATCGAAGCATCTGGATGAATTGAAGACGCAAATGGAAGGCGCTCGACCGCGAATCGCGCTGGACCTCAACGGAGTGACGCTCGTGGACGTCGAGATAGTTCGATTTCTGAACGTCTGCGAGAAAGGTGGTGTCGAGCTTCTCAATTGCTGGCCGTACATACAGGAGTGGATGATCCGTGAAAAAGGCAGGGAAGGATAAGGCGGTGCAGTGCTGATAACCAACATCGACGCACGCACAAAAAGGGGGACTCCGATGCCATCTATTACTTTTCAAAAAGGAGATCACACCATGAAGCAGGTCATTTTCATAATTCTTGGTGCTGTGACTGTTATGTGCCTGGCACTTGCAACTGGTTATCTCCAACCTTAGCCGTTAAGGCATAGGTGCGAAGTGTCAGACGCAAGATCCCGTGAAGGAAGGAGGCATGCGATGAGGTGCCCACGCTGTGCTGGATTCGGCGCCTCACGTCGCAGGCAGCAGCATCTAATCCGGCATTGACAACCGTGTAAGGAAGCTTCATCCATGCATACTTATGTATGACGAATTGGTGGCGCCGCGACTCAGCGCGGCGTCTCCCGCTGAGGTAGACAGGCCCCTCCCTACACCCCGGAGGGACCGGTCTCCTCAGCGAGCAACTGAAGCGGATGACAAAAATGAAGGAGCGGGACTGTAGGCAGGGATGAGGAGGCAGCCTGGCCCAGATCTTAGCAAGCTTCAAAACGGGAGGGTTCGGCCATGATTAGGCAAGTGACATGGGCAGGCTCTATCGTGCTCCTTCTTATTGCCGCACCATACCCCGGTGCAGCCGCTGCACATGAAGGAGCGGATTTGGAAGAAGACCCTTGCGTGCGCTGGGTCGGTGAGAGCGCGGTGCATTTCAACGCCTACCAGCCGCAATACGAGCTGAAAGCTCAATACTGCACGGACATTCCCAAGACAGGCGAGACCTTCCTGGTCGTGGACCTCGTGGACCCGGCGCTGCGTAACATGCCGGTAGGTCTGCGGATAGTGAAAGGGATCGACGGAACAGAAGCTCAGACGGTGGCAGACTGGCGCCCGAGCCACCACCCGGCCGGAGTGGTCAGCGGAGAAACCACGCTGGACGAGGGCCTGTATAGGGTAATCATTACGGCGGAGGGACGGAATCCTTTGCGCTACCAGTATCTCCTGCGGGTACAGATGATCGATTATCAGAAGATTGTGCGTACCGTGGCAGTACCCCTAATAGGAATGCTGCTACTGGCCTTGCTCCTGTACAAGCTCGTACGATCGAAGTGGCTGCTGAGTTGGTGGGCTGCCCTCCGTTCGTAGGAGGCCGGTTGTTCCAGCCCGCAACGGCTCGGTCTGTATCGAACACACCTTCGACCAGTCCGGCAAATTCGTCTGTCTGGTAACCGTAGGAGGCCAGCCATCCGGCTGTTAAACTTAACTGGACGAATCGGACACTCGAATGACATCGCGAACCGGCACAGCTGTGAACAGAAAGAGCAAGATTCCCTGGTACGTCTACTTTGTCGGGGGGGTTCTCTATACCGTTCTTGCCGTGATGCTGTTCGCGGAATCGACCTTGCCTGTTCTGGCATGGATGTGCACCATCAGTGCACCGTTGGGCTATTACTATGCCTGGGGAGCTTGGAAACGAGAGAAACAAAACAGAGCTGATGCCTGAGCAAGCGCTGCAAAGTGAACCAGACCATCACGCTATGGCTGCACCCCCGCTCCTCGTGGGCCGGGTCGCTGAGCTTGGCTCGCTTGAGAGCCATGCGCCGAAACAAGACGGCCGAATAGCCGACCGCTGCGATCAAGCGCAATCCAATCTCCGCGTTACTTGTTCACTGCCCTAAAAAAATCAATGATCGCTTTATTTTTCCCCGGCCATTCGGGGTGTGTCCCTGTGCCTTCGCAATAGCGTGTTGTGACATTATTCTTACAACTTCTGTACGTTATGCAGCCGTCTGCCTCTTTTACAGGGCTTGCAGTATCGCAACCATTACAGACAGCCCACCATTCTATCGTCTCTTTACCATAACCAGGGAAAAGGGTGTCATGGCTGCTGTGCATGACCATAACGGGAAGCGGGTTAGGACAACTATATTCTTTCAAGTCCTCGCCCCTGATACCCACCGCACTCGGAGCAATCGCCGCTGGAATATGTTTAGTGCCATTCATAAACGCTATGCCCATTGCAGTAGTCCCACCATCAGAATGACCGGTTAGAAAAACCCTTTTTGTGTCGATACACCATTTCGTTTCGATCAGCCCTGGTATTTCAGCAAGTTGTTCAATAGTTTCAGTAGTCATTTTGCGGTGATCGGCATACGCCACAATAAAACCTGCCGCAGTTGCCTCTTGCGTGAGAGACATATAATTTTCCGATTCATATCGACTTCTCCCCCCCGGCGCGTAGACCATGAGTAAAGGATGGGCAATATTGGCATTGTAGTTGACCGGCGTTTTTACCATATAGTGAATACCCGTCGATGTCTTTTCATCATTACTGGCGCCTGCGGTACCGGGTTTTGTTCCTGGGGCGCAACGTCGCGTATTATCGTCGACCGCGTAGACAGCCTCACCAAGCAGTTTGCCAGGATTAACGGCCTCAGCATTATTCTTTCCAGCAAATTGAATCGCGCCCGCGCCGGTAAAACCAATTATCAATATGCCTACTGCTGCAGCAACTATAGTCGTACGGCTTGGCTGTTTTTGCCGAAAACGTAACCACTCCGGCTTAAAGATACCAATAACGAACAGGGCTACCGAAAGGAAAATCATCACCCTGAAGATAACTAACAACAGCTCGTTCATCGGCTGCGCCTCGTATCTTTAACAAATGCGAGAGGATTTGGCCCAGAGACAAGTCAATGGTGTCAAACTCCAGACTGTCCTTCACTGCACGCATCGAACGAGCACTGTCTCATCGTGCGCGTTCTGCGAGCAAGAAAGACATCTGGCCGCTCCCTCTCTTCCTTGTTACCGTAACGTCGCGATCGTCACTCCATCTCCGCCTTCTGCCCGATCTCCCGCACGGAACTCCGCCACATAGGGGGAGCCTTTCAAGTAGACTCGCAATGACGCTTTGAGTTTCCCCGTACCATGGCCATGAATGATGCGCAGAAACGGCGCACCAGCCAACGTCGCGCGATCCAGCGCCGCAACCACGTCATCCAACGCCTCCTCAGCCGCCTTCCCTCGAACATCCACGACCGTCTGTTCATCGAGCCCCGGTCCGACGCCTGACGAGACCCGGTAAGGACTCGATGGTACTGGTGGCGACGGTGCTGTGCACTCGCGCGGGAGGCCAACGAGATTCGCCACTGTGGCCAGCACTTCCCCCTCCCCCACCTTTACCCTCACGCGTTTTTTCCCCTGCGGGACCTCCAG
>VBOM01000014.1 GCA_005877535.1 Nitrospirota bacterium
CTCGATATCGCACATCAGGGAGAGGGTCCCGGTGGTCTAAAAATCTAGTCCTGGGCATGCGTCATTCACTCTCTCGTTACCAACTGTAGTAATCGTTACGTCCTATTTGGGACGCTTCGCTCCATACTTCGAACGACTCTGCTTTCGATCCACCACACCGACGGCATCAAGGGCGCCTCTGACGATGTGATAGCGTACACCCGGCAAGTCCTTCACACGGCCACCACGCACGAGCACAATGGAATGTTCTTGAAGGTTGTGACCGACACCAGGGATGTATGTCGTAACTTCCATCCCATTCGTTAACCGGACACGCGCAACTTTACGCAGCGCCGAGTTCGGTTTCTTTGGCGTTGAGGTATAGACACGAAGACAGACGCCACGCTTCTGCGGACAGGATTTGAGTGCGGGACTCTTGGTTTTCGCATGCGCCAGCTTGCGACCTTTTCTGACTAACTGATTAATCGTCGGCATTAGTCCTTCACTCTCGTCTTCGGCACAGTTTGATCTTTTTCCTCTACCCTTCACGGGCAAAGCCGGTCGATTGTAGTGAGCATTGATAGCGGTGTCAAGCCTTCTCCAGCACCGCATGCATTACGAGCGAGCAGGTTCTCCCGATGCCGTCGTTACGCCTTCGTGCGTAAGGGCCGCAGCATCTCCCTGACCAACAAGCACAGGATCAGGCTTGGGACTAATGACAAAGGTATCCCGATACTCTTCAAACCCGGTTCCCGCTGGAATCAAGCGACCGACGATGACATTTTCTTTCAGTCCCAACAGATTATCAACGCGCCCGTTGATCGCAGCTTCCGTCAAGACCCGTGTGGTCTCCTGGAACGAGGCTGCTGAGATAAAGCTATCGGTAGTCAATGCTGCCTTGGTGATACCCAGCAGCACCGGCTTCCCAAGCCCCGCCTGCCCACCCTTCGCCGACACTCGTTCATTCTCTTCATCAAATAACATCTTGCTGACTTGACTGCCGGGCAAGAATTCCGTATCGCCAGGATCTTCGATTCTGACCTTGCGCAGCATTTGCCGCACTATGATCTCGATGTGCTTGTCGTTGATCGTCACACCTTGCAACCGATAGACATCCTGCACTTCATCGACGAGATACTTTTGCAACTCGTTCGGACCCAGCACATCGAGGATGTCGTGAGGATTGGCCGATCCGTCCATCAGCGGCTCACCGGCCCTGACCCAATCGCCCTCATGGACGTTGACATGCTTGCCCTTGGGTATGAAGTATTCTTTCACATCACCCATTTTATTATTGACCAGCACTTTGCGCATGCCCTTCACGAAACCATCGTAAGAAACTTCGCAGTCGATCTCACTAATGACGGCCGTCTCCTTCGGCTTTCTGGCCTCGAACAACTCAGCCACGCGAGGCAGCCCACCAGTAATATCTTTTGTCTTGGTCGTCTCCCGCGGGATCTTGGCCAGCACATCGCCAGGAGTGACCACGGCGCCTTTTTCAACGAAGATATGCGCCCCGACCGGAAGCAGATAGCGAGCCACGTTCGCCGCCGCTGCAACCTTGGCAGTCTTTCCACCCTCATCCTTGATCGAGACGCGTGGACGCAACGTCGCGCCACTATGTTCGACGATGACCTTGCGAGAGAGGCCGGTAACTTCATCGAACTCTTCCTTCATGGAGACGCCTTCAATGATGTCTCCGTACGCGACCTTACCGCCCACCTCAGTGAGAATGGTCAGTGAGTACGGATCCCATTCGACCAATTTCTGGCCCACCTCGACCCGACCACCATTTTTCACCTTGATCTTGGCGCCGTAGACGACCCCGTACTTCTCACGCTCACGCCCTGTCTCATCGACAATGGCAATCTTGGCGTTCCGATTCATGACGACCCATTCACCCTCTTTATTCTGAACCGCAATCCCGGCGTTAGGAAAGTCGGCATTCTTCTTCGCATCGAAGCTCATGAACTTGATGGTGCCGGCGTGCTTGGCTTCGGTCACCGTTTGCTCAACCACTTTGCTCGCCGTTCCACCGATGTGGAACGTCCGCATGGTCAGCTGTGTTCCCGGCTCACCGATCGACTGTGCCGCTATGACACCAACGGGCTCGCCTTTTTCAACCAGCCGGCCGCGGGCCAGATCACGCCCATAACACGATCGACAGACTCCACGGCGTGACTGACAGGTCAGCACCGAACGAATCTTGACGTGGTCGACCGCAGCTTCCACGATCGCCTTTGTCCGATCCTCGTCAATCTCCTCATTGAACGACACAATGATCTCACCTGTCACTGGATCACGAATATCTTCTGCGGCCAACCGTCCCAACACGCGCTCTTCGATCGGCTGAATGATTTCGCCCCCCTCAACCAATGCGCTCACAATGATGCCATCGGTGGTGCCGCAATCGATTTCGTTGATAATCACATCCTGTGCGATATCCACCAAACGACGCGTGAGATAACCGGAGTTTGCAGTCTTCAACGCTGTGTCGGCCAACCCCTTACGGGCGCCATGCGTTGAAATGAAGTACTGCAGCACCGTTAATCCTTCTCGGAAGTTGGCGGTGATCGGAGTCTCGATGATTTCACCGGACGGCTTTGCCATCAATCCTCGCATACCGCCCAACTGACGAATCTGCTGCGAGCTGCCTCGAGCACCGGAATCCGCCATCATGAAGATTGGATTGAAAGATTCGGCCTTGCTTGGATCGCCACTCGCGCCCAATTCCTTCATCATTTCATTGGCAATCTGTTCAGTCACATGGGCCCAAATGTCGATCACCTTGTTATAGCGTTCACCATTGGTAATCAATCCCTCGGCATACTGCCGCTCGATCTCCGTCACCTCATGTTGAGCCTTCCCCAGCAATTCCTGCTTCTTGGTCGGAATATGCATATTATCGATGGAGATCGAGATGCCGGCACGCGTGGCATATTCGAACCCCGTGTCCTTAACCTTATCGAGGAACGTGACGGTCTCACGGTGACCGCACTGGCGATAGACGGTGTCGATGAGCTTGGTCATTTCCTTCTTGGTCATGAGCTTATTCGCGTTAGCGAAAGGCAACCCTGGAGGGAGCACGTCCGACAAGATGACTCGCCCGACGGTGGTCTGAACGAGGTTCCCCTCGATCCGCACCTTAATCCGCGCATGCTCTTCCAATTCTCGCGAATCAAACGCAATGCGCACTTCTTCCGGTGAGCCAAACACTTTTACCTCTCCCTTGCATCCTGCACGCTCTTTGGTCAGCCAATAACAACCGAGCACCATGTCCTGCGACGGCACCGCGATCGGCTTGCCGTTGGCGGGCGAGAGAATGTTATTGATAGACATCAGCAGCACGCGAGCCTCAACCTGCGCTTCGACCGACAGCGGAACGTGGACCGCCATCTGGTCACCGTCGAAGTCAGCGTTAAATGCGGCGCAGACCAACGGATGCAGCCGGATGGCCTTGCCTTCAACCAGCACGGGATCAAACGCCTGGATACCGAGACGGTGCAATGTCGGCGCACGGTTCAGCAGCACAGGGTGTTCGCGAATCACCTCATCAAGCACGTCCCACACTTCCGGCCGTTCTTTTTCGACCAAACGTTTGGCACTCTTGATCGTAGTCGCCGCGCCTCGCTCCTCCAGCTTGTGAAAGATAAAGGGCTTGAACAGCTCGAGCGCCATCTTCTTGGGCAACCCGCATTGATGTAGCCGAAGTTCTGGTCCCACAACGATGACGGTTCGGCCCGAATAATCGACCCGTTTACCGAGTAGGTTTTGGCGAAAGCGCCCCTGCTTCCCCTTCAGCATATCGCTCAATGACTTGAGCGGCCGCTTGTTGGGTCCACGAATCGCGCGACCGCGACGACCGTTATCAAAGAGTGCATCAACCGCTTCCTGCAACATCCGCATTTCGTTTCGAATAATCACGCCCGGCGCCTTCAGCTCGATCAGCCGCTTCAAGCGATTATTCCGATTGATGACACGGCGGTACAGATCGTTTAGATCCGATGTCGCGAATCGTCCACCGTCCAGCGGCACGAGGGGGCGCAATTCCGGTGGTAGCACCGGAATCACATCCATGATCATCCACTCAGGCATATTGCCAGACTTGCGGAAGGCCTCGATGACTTTCAGTTGTTTCGCGTATTTCTTCTTCAGCGCTGCGGAGGCCGACGTCCTCGCCTTAGCCTTGATCTCATCCCATTTAGCATTGATGTCGATCTTGCGGAGCAACTCCCGAATGGCATCGGCACCGATACCGACTTTATAGGAACCGGGGCTGTATCCAGAATTTTGGAGCTCGCGAAGCTTTTCCTCCGAGACCAGCTCTTTCTCCGTCAAATCTGTCGATCCTGGGTCGACACAGACATAGCTCTCGAAATAGAGAATCCGCTCCAGCCCTTTGAGGCTCATGTCGAGCAAGGTTCCGATCCGGCTCGGCACGCCCTTGAGGAACCAAATATGTGCGACCGGCGCCGCGAGCTCGATATGACCCATGCGCTCCCGGCGAACTTTAGACTGAATGACTTCGACACCACACTTGTCGCAGACAATTCCGCGGTGCTTCATACGCTTGTACTTACCGCAGTTGCACTCCCAGTCCTTGATCGGGCCGAAAATCTTCGCGCAAAACAATCCGTCCTTTTCCGGCTTAAACGAACGGTAATTGATGGTCTCCGGTTTCTTCACTTCGCCATAGGACCACGACCGAATTTTTTCTGGTGATGCGATCCGGATCCGCATAGAATCGAACGACACCGCATCGCGCGGCTTCTCAAATAATGTATATACGCCTTCCAATGTAGTGACCTCCTCTGATGCCGACCGCTACGGTCGGCACACAAATGGGTTAGTCTTGCGACTTGACCAGTTCGACGTCGAGTCCCAAACTCTGCAGTTCTTTGACCAAGACGTTAAACGACTCGGGCAATCCAGGCTCCAGAAACGGCTCACCCTTGACGATCGCTTCGTACATACGCGATCGGCCTGGCACGTCGTCCGATTTCACCGTCAAGAACTCTTGCAGCGTGGAAGCAGCGCCATAGGCCTGCAACGCCCACACTTCCATTTCTCCCAACCGCTGGCCGCCGAATTGGGCCTTGCCACCAAGCGGCTGCTGCGTGACGAGCGAATAGGGGCCAATCGACCGTGCGTGAATCTTGTCGTCAACCAAGTGGTGCAACTTTAAGACATACATGTAGCCGACAGTGACGGGGCTGCCGAACATTTCTCCGGTTCGGCCGTCCATCAGCATGGTTTGCCCGCTGGTCGGCAAGTTCGCCTTCTTGAGCAGTTCCTTAATCTCTGTTTCTGACGCTCCATCGAACACCGGGCTCGCCACCTTGATCCCCAATGCTTTGGCCGCCCAACCCAGATGCGTTTCTAGAATTTGACCGACGTTCATACGTGATGGCACACCGAGCGGATTCAGCACAATTTCTACCGGCGTCCCATCCGGCAAGCACGGCATGTCTTCCTCGGGCAAGACCCGAGAGACCACGCCTTTGTTTCCATGCCGCCCGGCCATCTTGTCGCCGACCTGAATCTTGCGCTTCATCGACACATAGACCTTGACGAGCTTGATCACGCCAGGCGGAAGCTCATCGCCCCGCTTCAGACGCCCAACCTTTTCATCGTACAGCGTTTGAAGGATTTCGATCTGCTCCTTCGCCCGACGCTCAACGTCCTCCAGCTCTTTCTGCTCGTCAGGATCGCTCAGAATGATGTAGCGGACAGTCTCATCCGGCAACCGCTTGAGAATCTCTGCGGTCAGCTTGCCCTTCTTCTTCAGAATGACATCGCCGCTCTCAGGATCCATCAAGTCACGGCCAACGACCTTCCCCAGCAGCAATTTTCTGATCTTCTTCGTTTTTTCTTCGTCGATGATACGAAGTTCCTCGTGGTGATCACGCTGGAGCTTCATCGCATCTTCGCTTTCGATACTCTTGGATCGTTCGTCCTTATCGAGCCCCTTGCGCGAGAAGATTTTCACGTCAACAACGATGCCCTCGACGCCCGGCGGCACCGTTAACGATGTATCCTTCACATCGCCTGCTTTCTCACCGAAAATGGCCCGCAGCAGTTTTTCTTCTGGCGTAAGCTGTGTTTCGCCTTTCGGCGTCACCTTTCCGACCAGAATATTTCCAGGCTTCACCTCGGCCCCGATTCGGATGATCCCGCTCTCGTCGAGATCGCGAAGCGCTTCTTCGCCAACGTTCGGGATGTCGCGAGTAATGTCCTCTTTCCCCAACTTGGTATCGCGAGCCTCCACCTCGAATTCCTCTATGTGAATCGAGGTGAACGCATCCTCCCGCACCAGCTTTTCGCTCAACAAAATGGCGTCTTCGAAGTTGTATCCTCCCCAGGGCATGAAGGCGACGAGAATATTCTTACCCAATGCCAGTTCGCCGTGATCAATGGCGGGACCATCGGCCAAGACCTGTCCCACTTTTACTGGCTGCCCAAGCCGCACGACTGGAGTCTGCGTGATGGTCGTGCTCTGATTCGATCGCTGGAACTTGATCAGATCGTATACGTCCAAACCTGCATCATTCCTTCTCCGACCTTCTTTCGAATCGGTACGCACGACGATCCTCGTCGCATCCACACTTTCCACGACACCGGCACGCCGAGCCTGCACGACATAGCCGGAATCACGCGCGACTACGGTTTCCATTCCCGTGCCGACCAACGGGGCCTCCGACTTGAGCAGCGGCACCGCTTGACGTTGCATGTTTGATCCCATCAAGGCACGGTTGGCGTCGTCGTGTTCCAAGAACGGCACCAAGGCCGTGGCCACGCTCACCACCTGTTTCGGCGACACGTCCATATATTCGATTTTATCTGAGGTCGCTGTCACAAAATCTCCCGCAGCCCGTGCCGAGATGGTTTCTGAAACCAGACGACCAGAAGCATCCACTTTCGAATTCGCCTGCGCGATGATGTACTTGTCCCCTTCGATCGCAGAAAGAAACTCGATCTCGTCAGTGACCCGCCCCTTCATCACCTTGCGATAGGGCGCTTCGATAAACCCGAACTTATTGATGCGGGCATAGGTCGCCAGTGACGTGATCAAGCCGATGTTCGGGCCTTCCGGCGTTTCGATCGGACAAATACGGCTATAGTGTGAAGGATGAACATCGCGAACTTCGAACCCCGCCCGCTCCCTGGTCAACCCGCCGGGACCGAGCGCGGAAAGCCGCCGTTTGTGTGTAATTTCTGCGAGTGGATTCGTTTGATCCATGAACTGAGACAACTGGCTGCTGCTGAAGAACTCTTTCACGGCAGCGACAACGGGCTTCGCATTGATCAAATCGTGAGGCAGCACTGTCTCCATATCCAACAGGTTCATCCGCTCCTTGATACTGCGCTCCATGCGGACCAGCCCGAGTCGGAATTGGTTCTCCAACAATTCGCCGACTGACCGGACACGACGGTTGCCCAGATGATCGATGTCGTCAATTTCGCCCTTGCCCAGCTTCAAGTTCACGAGATAGCGGATCACCTCGACCATGTCCTGCGCCGTCAGCGTTCGCTGCTCCAACGGCAGATCGAGGGCCAGCTTCTTGTTCAACTTCAGGCGCCCGACCGGCGAAAGATCGTACCGCTTGGAATTCATGAACAGATTTTCGAAGAGTGCTCGCGCCGTGTCGACTGAGGGTGTTTCTCCCGGCCGTAAGCGGCGATAGATCTCGACCATCGCCTCCTCTTTCGAGGAAGTCTTATCCATCTCCAGCGTATCCAGAATCACCGGCGTCGACGTGACCGTATCGAAATAAATCGCCTTGAATTCTTCGATGTCGCTCTCGAGCAGCGCCTCAACAGTTTCAGCGGAGAGCCGCTGATTTCTTTCGGCTATCTTGTTCTTCTTTGAATCCACCAGTTCGGTCAGCACCGCGCGGCCGACCAATTCGGTGGGCGCAAGCGGAATTTCCTTGACGCCGGCCGCCTTGAGCTTCGCGATGAGCCCCTTCGTGAGCTTGGCCCCTTCCCGTACCAATGGTTCCTTACCACCCTTTTCCAACACTTCAGCCGAGCTGCGCAGACCATGATGAATCTCGGGGTCGAGCTTTCGCAGCATCTTGCCCTTAACGATCCGAATCTCCTCGACCGGGTAATACATCTTGAGCAAATCGTCGCTCGAATACCCGAAGGCCTTCAAGAGAATAGTCGTTGGCATTTTTCTCCGACGGTCGATGCGCACATAGAGAATGTCGCGAGCATCGAACTCGAAATCCAGCCACGATCCGCGATAGGGAATGATCCTGGCGGAATACAGCACCTTACCGCTGGAGTGCGTCCGGCCCTTATCGTGCGTAAAAGACGCACCGGGAGATCGATGCAACTGGCTTACCACCACACGTTCTGTGCCATTGACAATGAAGGTTCCCCGCTCCGTCATAAGCGGCAGCTCCCCGACGTAGACTTCCTGTTCTCGGACGTCAAGTACCTTTTTCTTGGGGCCCTTGTCTTCCTTGTCGAACACGACCAAGCGGACCCGGAGCTTCAGCGGAACGGCAAAGGTCATCCCCTGCTCAAGGCATTCCCGCTCATCGTACTTAGGGGTGCCGAGCGTATAGCTCGTAAACTCCAATACGGCGGTATTGTTGTAATCCGGAATTGGAAAGACACTCGCCAGGGCTGCCTGGAGCCCATGATCCTTGCGACGTTCGGGCTCGACCTCCCGCTGAAGAAACTCTTCGTAGGAGCGCTTCTGGATCTCGATTAGATCAGGAATGTCGATGCTACTATGAATGCGAGAGTAGTCTTTCCGCTCGATAAACTCTTGCAGAGTCGTTTCGGACATTCGCCGGTCCTCCACTACAATTACAATGGTCAGACTTCGGCGCCCGCACTTGGCAGGCACCCACAGATACTATAGACTAGTCAAATCGAGGCTTACTTGATCTCGACCTTGGCACCGCTGTCTTCGAGCTTCTTCTTCATCGTGTCGCATTCTTCCTTTGTGACACCAGTCTTCACGGGCTTTGGCGCACCTTCTACCAGATCCTTTGCTTCCTTTAAACCGAGGCTGGTGAGTTCGCGGACGACCTTAATGACTTGGATTTTCTTGTCCGCCGGAGCAGACACGAGCACGACGTCGAACGCCGTCTTCTCCTCGGCTGCCGCTGCCGCACCACTACCAGTGGTGGGAACGGCGGCGGCAACCGGTGCGGCAGCAGTAACGCCGAATCGGGTCTCTAACCCTTTCACGAGTTCCGCCAGATCGAGCACGCTCATCGTCTCGATGACCTTGATCAACTCTTCCTGTGACAATTTTGCCGTTGTCGTTGACATGTCCCCTTCTCCTTTTCGTTTATCCTGAATGGCTGCAATGACTCTCACAAACTTCGACAAGACCGCCTTAAGCGTATACACCAAGCCACGCGCCGGTCCCTGCATGGCCGACAACAACATCGCGATGAGGACTTCCTTCTTCGGGAGCTTCGCAACAGCTGCCAATTCAGCCGGCTGCACCACCTTGCCCTCCAACACACCGATGGTGATCTTAATCTTCTGTTCGCGCTTCTCCGCCAGAATAAAATCCCGAAGGATCTTCGCCGGGAGCACCGGATCGTCATAGCCGATCACCAGCCCTGTTGGTCCCTTTAGGTACGCCTTCACCTCAGAAAGGATCGTACCCTGCGCAGCACGGGCAGCCAACGTATTCTTGACGACCTTGTATTCAGCTTTGGCACCTCGCAATAGCTTGCGAAGTTCCGTGACCTGGTTTACAGAAAGCCCGGCACTTTCGGTGACAATGGCAAGCCGTGCACGACTAAATGTCTCCGTCAACTCCGCAACCGCTGTCGCTTTCTCGTCTTTATTCATAGTCAAACCCTTCCCCTTACGCGCGGGAACACCCCGACTAGCTCCATTCCTTGGCTAACGCAATGGCATCAAGCTTCACACCAGGCCCCATCGTGCTCGAGAGAGTCGCGCTCATCAGATAGCGCCCTTTGCACGAAGCAGGCTTTGCCTTGATCACCGCCTCAAGAACCGCCGCGGCGTTGTCATAGAGCTGCTCAGGCTGAAACGAAACTTTGCCGACAGGCACTTGAACGATCCCGGCTTTTTCAACTTTGTACTCCACACGGCCTTTTCGAATTTCTGACACGGCCTTGCCGACATCAAAAGTGACGGTCCCGGTCTTTGGATTAGGCATGAGACCGCGAGGCCCCAGCACCTTTCCGAGCTTCCCGACGGCCCCCATGAGATCCGGCGTCGAGATGGCGCAATCGAAGTCCATCCATCCGCCCTTGATCTTCTCCATCAGATCATCAGACCCGACATAATCAGCGCCGGCTTGCCGCGCCTCCTGCTCCTTCTCTCCCTTGGCAAAGACCAATACGCGAACCTTCTTCCCCGTGCCATGCGGAAGCGAGGTCGTGCCACGCACCATTTGGTCCGCCCGCTTCGGATCGACGCCTAATCGAAGCGCCAAATCGACGGACTCATCGAACTTAGTGTAGGCTGACCGCTTCACCACATCGACCGCCTCGCGCAAGGCATAGGCTCGAGGCTCAAGCTTTTCTACTGCCGCTCTCATCTTTTTTCCCATTGCGTTCCCTCTCTTTTCTCTAAACTCGGCACAGCAGGCGGGCTTCACTCCTGCGCATCCTTTTCACACACCCCGAGTGCGCCAGGACCCGCTCTTGACCCGGGCGAACACCGTTTCGTCGTGCGCGTTCTGCGAGCTCAAAGGCCCAGCCAGTCCACCTCGATCACCCTTGAACCACCACTCCCATGCTGCGCGCCGTCCCTTCAATAATCTTAATCGCCCCTTCGAGATCGACGGCATTGAGATCCGTCATTTTCTTTTGCGCGATCTCACGCAACTGCGCCTTTGTGATTTTCCCGACCTTATCTTTCTGGGGAACGCCTGATCCCTTAATGACTCCCGCCGCCTTCTTCAAGAGGTCGGACGCCGGTGGAGTCTTCATTACAAAGGTAAACGACCGGTCCTTATAGACCGTAATGACCACCGGGATGATGCTATCGCCCTCTTTTTGTGTTTTCGCGTTGAACTGTTTGCAAAATTCCATGATGTTGACGCCGTGCTGACCCAGCGACGGCCCGACCGGGGGAGCAGGGTTTGCTTTCCCAGCTGGGATCTGCAACTTAATCTGTGCCGATACTTCCTTGGCCATGTCCTACACTCCTACGCGCGTTCGACCATTTCGGAGACTAAATCCGCTCCACTTGCAAAAACCCAAGCTCCACTGGAGTGGAGCGCCCAAAAATACTGACCAAGACTTTAAGCCGGCCATGGTCCTGAGCCACCTCGTCCACCACACCATTGAATCCAAGAAACGGACCATCAATAATCCGCACATTATCCGTCTTGATGAATTTGACCTGTTCGCGTGGCCCGGACGCTCCCACATCAACCTGCTTCAATAGCGACTCTACCTCGTCCATCGACAAGGGTGTAGGCTGCGCACCAGCACCGACAAATCCCGTGACCTTCGGCGTCTCTTTGATCATCTGCAAGGTTTCATCGATGAGGGGGGACTCCAACTCCACAATCACATACCCAGGGAAAAACTTCCGTCGAGACGTTCGGCGCTTGCCGTCCTTGATCTCAATCACATCCTCCGTCGGCACGAGTACCTGCCCCAGCTTTTCGACCAATCCCATTTGATTGGCCCGCTCGAGCAAGCTGGTCTTCACACGCCCCTCAAAGCCTGCGTAGGTATGAATGACGTACCAATTCTTTGCCATGCCCTACCCTCGGATCATTGGTTGACTAGATGCCATGCGGCGACTCTCGCTTCCAGACACCTGACTCACAAAATCTTGCTCACTACCCATACGAGAATCGAGTCGACGAACGACAGATACAGGGACATGATGATGCAAAAGACAATCACCACCGTCGTGGATCCGACCGTTTCAGCTCGAGTCGGAAACGACACTTTTCTCAACTCCCCGCGTACATCACTGAAGAACTCACGAATAGAATCCGTAAACTTCCTGAACATGCGCACCTCACCTTCGCTTATAGATGGGGAGAACGCGCCCTTCTCACTTCCCTCGTCCAACGTCCCCGCTCTGCAACCGACTTACTTTCAATCCTGGCGCCAGTATTGAGCCTGACCCATCCATTATCTATCCAGCGATTGGCAGGGGCACTAGGATTTGAACCCAGACTCTCGGTTTTGGAGACCGATGTGCTACCATTGACACCATGCCCCTACGACGGCCGGTCACCCAGCCATTGAACCGGCAACCCAGCTTACTTCACTTCCTTATGGGCGATGTGTTTCCGGCAGAACTTGCAGAACTTATTGCGCTCCAAGCGATCCGGGTCGTTCTTCTTATTCTTCATGGTAGAATAATTCCGTTGCTTGCAGATCGTGCATGCCAAATCAATAATTTCTCGCATCTCAATACTCCCATGCTGTCATGCGACAGCAG
>VBOM01000275.1 GCA_005877535.1 Nitrospirota bacterium
CTCTGCCTGGAATGACCTCGACTGGCTCTGCTGCAGTCGCTCAGACCGCTCCCTCTCCGTTCGCCGGAGCGGCAGGCGTTCGCTCTGCGACCCCAGCAGGAAACCGCTCAACTCCCTTGTCTAGCGGTTCACGATCGGCGTTGAACTTGCTCCAGAACTCTGCGATCGCGAGGTTGTTGCAACCCCCGACCACTGTTGTCATTACACCTCCGTCACTCCCTCCCCCTTCGACTCCACCATCAACTTCACCCTCAACTCCGCCTCCTCCCAGCCCATCGACAGGGAATGTGACACTTACATGGACGGCGAACAGGGAACCTGATCTGGCCGGCTACAAGATTTATATCGGCACGGCTTCCGGGACGTACAGTTACCCTGGGTCACCCTTCATGACAGGAAAGGTTACGAGCTACACCGTCTCCGATCTTCCGAAGGGTCGGACCTATTGCTTCGCCATTTCCGCCTACGACAGCGCCGGAAACGAAAGCCTGCTCTCAGCCGAAGTCAGCAAGAGCATCTTCTAGCGACCGCTGAAAATCGCTGCCAACTGCGTTCTCGACTCCCCAAAGTTCTCAACGTACCCGAGAGGGTACGCCTCCGGTTTTGATTCGCCTGCGGCCTTGTTTGACAACGATTTTGAGCGGTCGCTTTGATGAAAAGACCTGTGGAGTTTATTGCACTAAAGGAATCCCGGAAAGCTGATCAAAACGATCATCCAACGAGGCCGCAGCCGATGGCCACACTGGAGGCGTAGCCTCTGGGCTACGTTGAGGATGTGGTCGAGGCGAGAACGAAGTGGGGGATCGTTTTCATCAGCTTGTTAAGATTTGGCGCAGCGGCAGCCGGTATAGCTATTGCGCGTTTCTGGAGGTAGCTTGAAGCGCCCATACGTGAGAAGATATTTGGGCAGGTCGGACCACGATCCACCGCGGAGCACTTTGAATTGTCCCTGCTTGGGTCCTTGCGGACTTTGTTCAGGCGAGACTTCGTAATAGTTCGCGGCGTACCAATCCTGCACCCACTCCCAGACATTCCCCGCCATTTGATAGAGCCCGTATGGACTCTTGCCATTCTCATAGGACTGCACGGACGTCAAGACCTGGCTATAGCTGAACCGCGCACCCAACGCGAAATTCGCCAGATCTTTGCTTGGGACGCGATTGCCCCAGGGATACAATCGTCCATCCGTTCCTCTGGCCGACTTCTCCCATTCCGCTTCTGTGGGAAGCCGCTTCCCATTCCACCGACAATAGGCATCAGCGTCCGACCAGTCCACGCCAATCACTGGCAGATCGCTATGCTGCGACAGATCTACGCCGTTCCATTGCCAGGGCGGGAGACGGTTTGTGGCAGCGAGGAATGCCGCGTACTGCGCCGTCTTCACTTCGTGGAGATCCATGAAGAAGGCGGGCAGCCAGACTTGATGCTTGGGGCGCTCATCTTCGAGAGCCTGAGTCCCGTCGAAGCCCATCGTAAACAGCCCTTCCGGGATCTCGACCATCGGAGTTTCGGCGGTGACCGGCTGCTCCAAAGCCTTCGATCTCCTAAGCCGGTCAAGTTGAGCGCTTGCAGTAGCATCGTGCATGAGAAGGATGGTCAAAACGATCGATGTTCTCACCCACCCAACCCCGGCGCGCCTAGACGCGCCTTTCACCATGCAAGGCCGCAGGGAGTTTGAACGCCGAGGCGTACGCGTTTGGTACGTTGAGATGTTCAAACGACCGAGAACGAAGCTGGGGATCGTTTTCACCATCCTTCTCAATGGATGATCCCGCTGACGACCCAATGCCGATCATCCGGCACATGTACAATCAGTCTGCTCAGATTCATCTCCGCCAACTGAGCCGCCACTTCATCTTCGGTGAACGCCGCCAATAGCGAATTGTAAAAGTCGCGCCGCAAAATCTCCGGCTCCTTTGCCGCGTAGCGATTCACGAGAGCCTGCGCCTCTTCAGGCGAGTCAGGTCTGAGGAGATCCATCACGAGCAGGGGGGAGTCTGGTTTGACCAGTAGCCGCAGTCGATACCAAAACTGCAAGGGATTGGGCACATGATGCAACAGACTGTTGGAGACGGCGGCATCGACCGGTTCGACCAGCGAAACCGCCTGAAATCGCTCGCAGCGATAGGTAATCCGGTCTGCCAGGCCTGCCTGTTTCGCAGCCGCGCCAGCCAGCCCAATCATTGGTTCCGACGCATCGACGCCGGTGATGCGACAAGCGGGAAACGCTCGAGCGAAGCGAACGGGAATATCACCCGGGCCACAACCCAGGTCGAGCACGTGCCCCTC
>VBOM01000276.1 GCA_005877535.1 Nitrospirota bacterium
TGAGTGGGCCGCAGAGACAAGAGCCGTGCTTCTTCAAATTGGCGGGCCGACAGCGAAGGGCCGCTTCCAAAACGCACAAACACCTATCGGCATGGTGAGTGGAGATGTGAAATGGAACAATATCAGAAATTTTCTTCGCACGAGATTGGCAGCCCTCGAGTCGATCTGCAAGGCACCGTAGCATCACCTGCACTGGTGCTCCCGCCTGGCCCTGCGCGGTCGAAGTTTTCGATACTCATCAGAAGAAATAGAGGCAATTAGTACCTCACACTTAACCACTCCCTCTTGACTCTCACTGCTCCGGGATTATCTACATTCGCAGATTGGCACGCTGGACCGGGTGGACTTGGTGAAGGGCCACTATCTGGAATGGCTGTCAAGTTTCTGTAGTTTTCTCCGGCCCTTTTCCCCTTTCTCCCACTCCAGCGCACATATAACCGAAGCGTAACGCCTCGTGTAAAAAGGAGGTGACTACGATGAAGGATATGCGCTCACTCGTTGCTGCAGTTCTGGTATTCGCTGGATTCGTAGCTCTGGGTGTCTGGACTGCTTGGCATGCGTTGCTTTCATAGTCCACCATCGCTCGCAACATGAGTCATGAGGAGACAGAGGAAGGGGCCTTGGAAACGAGGCCATTTTTTGAAGCGGGCAATTGGTGCGTGATGGAAGAAGCCTGTCGGTCGCAGATGGTGAAATGGTAGGGCACAGCCTAGGTTGTCCCAGGATGACATCATCGGTACTCCTCGCACGCGAGGTTACTTTTGCTTCGCCACAAGCTCATGCTTGATTCCCCTCGTATGCGGTATGCGGCACGTGGCAGAATCTTCTTCTGCACCAGCTCTTCTTTCCGCTGGTACGGTCGGCCCTGGATGATCGTCTCTCTGTATACCTCGCCAATACCCGGGAGAACCTTGAGTTGCTCGGCAGTGGCTGCATGGGTGTCGAGTAGATCGACTTTCACGGCGGCGACGAGGACAAAGCCCCAACCAAGTGGGACGGAAACAACAAATCCCATGACATCAAGCAGAAAGTCTGCTCCGACGAGTGCACGTAGCTGTGTCATGATGACGCGAGTGTGATGGAGCGAGATCTGAAATCGGACCGAGCTGGTCCGTCCAGCATGTAGGAATACGAAAAATAGTTGCAGGTCTAAATTGTTTGGGCATACTGCTAATTAGTTTTCTTGACCAAATGCTGAACGAATACTTACATCGCCACCGCACTCGGAACTACCGAACAACAGGATTAACGGGCATCTCAAGCATCTCTCTCGACAAACCTACGAACCCGATGCGAACAACAGTGCTTAACCCAACCATGATCATGTCCTCGCAACTCCCCATCGTGCATGGCTGTCCGCATCGTAAGCCACTCTGACTGAGGGGACCCTACAACTGGGAGGTATACAATTGGTGTCTGACAGCGAAGATCAAGAACCGGTACTATTTCGAACCCATGTGCGCATGGACCGCTATCGCGCACAGGTCCTCATTCTGCAGAGTCTCGTTTCCATCGTGCTCTCGTATCAGGTTCTATTTACCCCGGAAACCATCCTTGCCCGCCCGGTCCAGGAAATTCTTGTTCTGGGACTATTGTCTCTCATAGCCGGCGCGTTCTTCCTTCCCGTCCGCTTGATCGAGAGCCGCGCATTCACGATCGTACTGCTTCTCATCGATACCGCGGTTACCTCCAGCATTATCTATGCGACCGAACAATCGGGGTCCGATCTCTACCTTGCCTATTTCTTAATTATTCTCATCTCCGCATCAATGAGATCTCTCAGGCTAAAGATCGTCTGTTCTGCGGCCGTTGCCGCTCTCTACGCTGCCATGCTCTACCTATCGGTGGGAAATGCGCTCTTTCTTGAGGGCCATCTTATTCGGATCTCGATTCTCATCATCATAGGTGTGGTGTATAGCGTCATGAGTGAGAGTTTGGAACAAGAACGCAGGGGCAAACTGACTCTCATCGAAGAAATGAATGAGCGCCGCCGGGCCGAGGAAGCGCTCAAGGCAAGTGAGACCCTCCTACGCGCCCTGCATGAAATCACTGTGGATACCGCCGACTGGGAGCAACGGCTCCGTCGGATTTTAACATTAGGGTGTAGCGCCTTGGAGTTGTCCACTGGCATGGTGACAAGGATTGGTGGCGAGCTTTATGAGATTCAACAGGTCGTAAGCCATGACTCGAAACCCCCATCGGAGGGGCGGTATCAGTTCCGCGGAAGTTATTGTGAATGGACGACCCAATCCCGAGAGGCGATCACCTTCTCTTCTCCAGATCAGTCAGACTGGAGTCCCCCGTCCGAGGATCTTCTAGGTACCCCACAAGCCTTTGCGGGCATCGCGATTCACGTGAATGGAGCGGTATACGGGACATTGAGTTTTTCAAGCATGGCAGCACGGGCAAGAACGTTCGCTGGGTATGAGAAAACGTTCTTGCGGCTCACGGCGCAATGGATCGGGCATGAATTAGAGCGAAAGGATGCCGAAGCCAGCCTCCGTCAGGCTAAGGAGCGGGCGGAAGCGGCGAACCGAGCAAAGAGTGAATTCTTAGCAAGCATGAGTCACGAAATCCGAACGCCCATGAATGCCATCATCGGCATGTCTGATCTACTCTCGGAGGGGTCACTATCTCCTGAGCAGCACGAGCTGCTAGGCATCTTGCGGAGATCCAGCACTAATCTTCTTGACTTAATCAATGACATCCTGGATCTCGCAAAAGTCGAGTCAGGACACATTGCACTAGAGCAGATCAGATTTGATCTGGGTGAGGTGCTGGACAAGGTGACAGAGCTCATGGCACTCAGGGCACAAGCAAAGGGGCTGGAACTACTTGTTTCAAGCTCATCTGATGTGCCCATCGGCCTGATCGGCGATCCCCAGCGCCTTCGACAGGTCCTTGTGAATTTAGTCGGAAATGCCATCAAATTTACAGACCGAGGGGAAGTCACTGTCCGGGTCACGAATGACAACGGAGCGAGTCGACCAGGCACATTGCGCTTTGCCGTTTCAGATACGGGGATTGGTATTCCGTCCGAAAAGCTCACCGCGGTCTTTGAACGATTCACCCAAGCCGATGGGTCTACGACGCGGCTATATGGTGGTACAGGCTTGGGCTTGGCCATTTCGAAGCAGTTCACCGAACGTATGGGGGGAAGAATATGGGTGGAGAGCTCCTTGGGGAAAGGAAGCGTCTTTTATTTTACGGCTCATTTCGACGTTCCGGAAAGCCTGATTGCCCCTGAGGCATCGCCTGGCATTGAGCTGATGGGAGTGCAGACGCTGTTGGTCAGTAGCAACGAAGGGAGTCGCAGG
>VBOM01000277.1 GCA_005877535.1 Nitrospirota bacterium
GAGAATCTGCTCTCTGCTTCCCAGTGCGACCGAAGTGATTGCCTCACTTGGCCTGAGCGATGAGTTAGTCGGGATCAGCCACGAGTGCGACTACCCGCCGTCTGTCAGAAACGTACCCATCATGGTTGAACCGATGATTCCTCTTCATGGACTGGCCAGCCCCGACATCGACAGACAAGTTACTCGGCTTGTTGAGTCAGGACAACGGCTCTATCGGCTGAAAGACGATCTGTTGCGGCAGGCACAACCCGATCTGATCTTGTCCCAAAACCTCTGTCATGTCTGTGCCGTCACGCCGGACCAACTGCACGATGCCCTTTCCTCCATGCCTCGGCAACCGACCATCCTCACTTTGAATCCCAGTACGATCCATGATGTGATCGACGATGTTGTTCGGATCGGCTCCGCCGCCAATCGATCAGCGGAGGGCCATCGTCTCGCCACGCACCTGCGTGACCGACTCGAGGCTGTGCACGCTCGCGTCCAGAGGATCGCTCATCGCCCTCGCGTGGTCTGTATCGAATGGCTCTCTCCCCTCTATGTCTCAGGTCACTGGGTTCCCGAAATGGTCCAACTCGCCGGTGGCCAGGATGTCCTCGCGCAACCTGGGAGCCCCTCGCGAGTTGTGACATGGGACGATCTCCTGGCCGCTGCTCCGGACATCCTCATCGTGATGCCCTGCGGTTTTTCCATTGAACGGACGCGCACAGAGCTGTTCCAGATGCTGCAACAACCGGGGCAATGGCACCTTTCTCCTGCGTTGGCAGAGCATACGTACCTGGTCGACGCCTCATCCTATTTCAGCAGGCCAGGCCCTCGCCTGATTGACGGCATCGAACTCTTGGCAGCCATCCTGCACCCGTCAGACCACGCCCACATCCACGAATCCATGGCCTGCCGCCTTGGACCACTGCCGATTCATCAACGCCCATGAATTCACTCTCTGTCACTGACGCGCAAGCCTACTGCACGGCTCTCACCAAGAAGAGCGGGAGCAATTTCTATTATTCCTTCCTCTTTCTCCCGAGAAAACGGCGCGCTGCGATGTACACAGTCTATGCGTTCTGTAAGGAAATCGACAATGCAGTCGATGAACCCCCGGCAGGAAGCAACCCCCAGGAGGAATTGCACCGGTGGCGGACCGAGCTTGAAGCAGCCTACCGCGGCACGCCGACCTTCCCCGTGACCATCAGCCTGGCCAACCATGTCAGGCAACTGGGCATTCCGAAGGCCTATTTCGATGAATTGATTAAAGGTGTCGAAATGGATCTCACGGCGTCACAATACGCCTCGTTTCAAGACCTCTCGATCTACTGCTATCGTGTCGCGTCGGTCGTGGGTCTGATCTGCCTCCATATCTTCGGACCTACATCAGCCAGGGCACAAGACTATGCCGTCGCTCTCGGGATGGCGTTTCAACTGACAAACATTCTTCGGGACATCGGAACAGACGCAGCCCAAGGCCGCATCTATCTGCCGCAAGAAGACCTGAAGAAATTCGGCTGTACTGATCAGGCCATTCTCCAACGGCAGGAAAGCGCAGAGCTCCACACGTTGCTCCACTTCGAAAGCGCGAAAGCCCATGAGTACTACGCAAAAGCACAGGCGGCGTTCGAGGCCCTACCGGCACAAGACCGGCGGGCACTGACTGTCTCTGAAATCATGCGCGCCGTATATTTCCGCATCTTAAAAAGGATCGAGAAGCCGAACCATCAGATATTCGGCCCTCGGGCCCGGCTCGCAACAAGCCGTCGACTGGCCGTGGCCGCCGGAGTTTGGCTCCGTTCGCGATTCTCGTGACATCCGCCACCGCTCACTCCGTCGTGATTCTTGGTGGAGGCCCGGCCGGTCTCACCGCCGCCTACCGCCTCACACGTCATGGCTTTCAAGTCACGATTATCGATAGGCGCCCCCTGCTTGGAGGTGCCGGCACCAGCGAAAGCCTTTGTGACGCATCCGAGCCCTTCACCATCCTCGGCTGCCATCACGCGACCCAAGTCTTGCTGCACTCGCTGCATTCCGACCCGCAGCAGCCTGCAAGGGCCGAAATCCCGCTAGAATTTCGTCTTCATGACAACTCGCTCGTTCATTACCCACGCACTTGTTTTCCCGCTCCTCTTCATACGTGGGTGAACCTGCTGAGATTTGCTGGCATCCCCTGGAAAGAACGATGGCGACTGGCAGCCTTGCTGGAACAGCTGTGGGAAGGCGATGAGCGGCTGCCTGCCGATCTGGAGCAGCGCACCGCCGACGAATGGCTTGCTTCAATCAAACAAAGCACGCAGACGCGCAGCGTCGTCTGGAATCCTCTCGCGAGATGGCTGACCGGCAATGATCTCTCGACGATGTCTGCCGATGCCTTCGTCACATCGATGAGACCATTGTTCCTGAGCACCCGTTCAGATTACCGCATTTCGGTTGTTCAGGACTCATTTCAGACCTGCTTCGTACAACCAATTACCGAAGCACTGACCCAGGTTGGCTCGACCATTTTGCTCAATACTGAAGCCACACAGCTTCGATATGAACGAGATCGCATCTCGGGCGTCCTGCTGCGGGATGGTTCCCTGCTGCAAGCCGAGTGGTATGTGGCAGCGCTGCCCCCTCAACAACTCACAACCTTACTTCCAGAGCGATGGCTGACCCGTTACGCCTATTTTCAACAACTCGCAGAATTGCTATCGGCCGACAGTACAATTCTCCACGTGGATACCGAGCAGCCCTGTGCCACCCCTCGCCTCGTCCTGCTGAATGACACATCATTTCCTTGGGTGCTAACCACAGCGCCAACGCCTGATCGCACACAGTTCTCTCTCATCACAACCGACAGTCAGTTCGCTCAGGCTCAACCGGACTCAAGTCTTGATCTCGTTATCACTGACCTGCTCAGATCGTTGGGCCTCCTCTTGCCTGAAAGCAGGATCGCGTCGACCCGCCGCCGGACGATTCCAGGCGCCATCCTTTCACTCAGGCCTGGGACAAAATTACATCGACCCATCCAACGCAGTCCGATCGCCAACCTCCTCGTGGCAGGAGCCTGGACCGATACAGGGTGGCCTGCCAACCTCGAAAGCGCCATCGTCAGCGGCAACCACTGCGCTGAAGCGATCGAGCACGACGCGAGTACAAAACCAGATCGGTGAACAGACAGCACTTCTACAGCCAGAGACCTCCATTCCCAGGAACGGTGACACGTGAGACGGGAAATGTGAAATGAGGGCCAAATGCGCCGACGCTCATCATGAGGACGAAGAAACCGAACAGAAACGTTTCATGAATGACACGGCACTCTCTCCTGATCCCTCTCACACTTGACAATATGTGTAACTATTTCCCCCATGCTTTTCTTCCATTGACAAGAAAAGTCGGTCCGCCTAGAATCCTTCGAAATTTTCAACCGCTCCATTTCACCATCATGCCTCTGCTTGAACTCAGCAAGTCTCTGCACAACTGCCAACGCTGCAAGCTCTCAAAGATGGGCCGAACCCAGGTGGTCTTCGGTGTGGGGAATCCGCAGGCGAGCGTGATGTTCGTGGGGGAAGCGCCTGGGTTCCATGAAGATCAGCAAGGGGAGCCGTTTGTCGGGGCTGCGGGAAAACTCTTGAACGACTTGCTGCAATCCGTAAGATTGTCACGCAGTGATATCTACATCGCCAATGTGATCAAATGCCGGCCCCCGAACAACCGCGACCCGGAACCGGATGAAGTC
>VBOM01000201.1 GCA_005877535.1 Nitrospirota bacterium
GCTCCGGCTCGGCCTTCGCAGCCGAGCTTGGGACCATGAAGATCAGGGAAGAGATCGACGCCCTGACCACGATGGGGCTCGAACCGGTCAGGTTTCTCGTCGTGCCTCGAGTCCTGGCGGCGGTGACTATGACCCCGTTCCTGGCCGTGTTCGCGAATCTGTTCGGCTTGATCGGAGGCGCGGTGGTCATGCGGTCGCTGGGGTTTCCGCTCGTCAGTTATGTGAATCAGATCTTGTCCGCGGTGACGGTCCGCGACCTGCTCGGTGGGCTGTTCAAATCCTTGGTCTACGGCATCGTGGTGGCCGGGATCGGCTGCCTGCGCGGCCTTCAGACGACGACCGGTGCGAGCGCGGTCGGTCAATCGGCCACGAGTGCGGTCGTGAGCGGAATCGTGCTAATCGCGATTGTGGATGGCGTATTTGCGGTCGTCTTCTATGCCCTGGGGCTGTAACGTCTATGAATGACACGAGGACAAGACATGAGCCCATCATTCAGGTGCAGCGCGTGACCGCTGCCTACCAAGGCTCCGTGGTGATCGACGATATTTCCTTTGAGGTCTATCGCGGTGAAGTGTTCGTCATTCTGGGCGGGTCCGGATCCGGGAAGAGCACCCTGATGAAACACATGATCGGTCTCTACCAACCTGTGGGTGGCCGCATTCTGATTCAAGATGAAGATATCGTCACTGCCGAGAGAGAGCGACGCACGACTATCCTCAAGAGCATCGGCATCATGTATCAAATGGGCGCGCTCTTCGGATCCTTGACCCTCTTGGAAAACGTCCGGCTGCCGTTGGAGGAGTATACCGACCTGCCGCTTGATACCATGAATCTGATCTCTCGCATGAAACTGAAACTTGTCGGGTTGGAAGCCTTCTTAGATTATCTGCCATCCGAGATCAGTGGAGGGATGCAAAAGCGCGCGGCCATCGCGCGCGCCATGGCGCTTGACCCGCAGATTCTCTTTCTCGATGAGCCGTCCGCCGGGCTCGACCCGATTACCTCCGCTGAGTTGGACCAATTGATTCTCGGCCTCGTCCGCAATCTTGCGATGACATTTGTGGTCGTCACTCATGAGTTGCCGAGTATCTACGCCATCGCCGATCGCGTGATCATGCTGGACAAGCGGGTCAAAAAGATCGTGGCGACGGGACGGCCGCAGGAGCTGCGCGATCACTCGACTGATCCGTGGGTTCGACAATTCTTCAACCGGGAGGTGTCGGTCCCATGAGCGCACAAGCCCACTACTTTAAGATCGGACTGTTCATGCTCAGCGGCATCACCCTCGTTGTGCTGGCGGTCATTATCCTCGGCGCCGGGGCTCTGTTTAAAAAGAAAATCTTGATGGAAACCTATTTCGATGAATCGGTGCAAGGCCTCAGCGTCGGGGCTCCGCTGAAGTATCGAGGGGTGACGATCGGGAGGGTGGAGCACATCGGGTTCGTGGGAAATGAGTACAAAGCAGAGCTCAGCGACGACGACCGGTATCGCTACGGTCACTATATTGTCGTCAGGGTCTCCGTCAAAGAGGTATTTCCCGGGCAGACGGATGAGGAGAGACGTGAGGAAGTGAAACGGCGAATTGAGGAGGGACTCAGAGTCCGGCTGACTTCACAGGGCCTGACCGGCGTCGTCTACTTGGAAGCCGATAAACTTGATCCAAACGAGTACCGGCCCGTGACCATCGCCTGGGCTCCGAAAACGCTGTACATTCCTTCCGGACGCAGCACCGTCACCCTGCTTGGCTCAGCCTTGACCAAGATTGCCAAGGACTTGGAACAGGCAGAGGTCCACAAGGTGACGGCTGATCTGGATGCCTTGCTCCTCTCGCTCACCAAACTGACCAGTCAGACGGACATGAGCCAGCTCAGCGTCCAGGCCGGGCAGGCCTTAAGTGAGCTGCGGGGAACGCTCCAACAGGCGCGTAGCATCCTGGCCAACCCCGCGATTCAGAGCTTCATGTCTGACGCAGCTGCGACAGCAGGAGAGGCAAGGCACCTTGTCGCAGATCTGTCCCAGACCTCGAAGCAAATCAGACGGATGTCCGAAGAACTGCCCGGCACCCTCACGCGATTGGATAATACCGTCCGGCGAGTGGACCATCTCGTGGTCAGCAAAAGCCAAGACATCGACGAAATCCTGGCGAATCTTCGAGTGGTGTCAGCAGACCTCCGGGAATTGATGACGAATGCGAAGCGATACCCATCTCAAGTATTTTTAGGGGAGCCTCCGCTTCATGCGAATTCGGCAAGACGGTAAGTCCAGCAGACTGCTTGTATTACTCACCTGGGTGGTGCCTCTGGCGCTCCTTCTGTTGAGCGGCTGCGTCAGTCTGGCGAAGAGCTTTCCTGACAAGCACTATTATGCGCTGCATGTCACACGGCAAGGGGATCCAGGAGTTCCTGTTCCCGGGGCCGTACTCGAAGTTCGAGGATTGTTTGTCTCACCTCGTTTTGAAGGGAAAGAGCTGGTCTATCGTACGGGCAACACAAGCTACGAATCAGACTTTTACAATGCGTGGTTTGTCTCGCCCAGCGCGATGCTGACGCAACAAATACAGAACTGGCTGAGAAATGCCAGCCTGTTCGAGCATGTCGCGGCGACGCGCAGCTATTTGGACGCGACACACATTTTGGAGGGAACGGTGACGGCCTTGTATGGGGATTACCGTCAACAGGGGGAACAGAAAGCGGTCGTGGGGATGCATATCGTGTTGATCGAAGATAACTCGACGCGGACGGCGATCGTGTTTCAACGGGACTATCAGCAGATGGTGGAGTTGACCGAGCCATCTCCCGATGAGCTCACTCGGGGGTGGAATGAAGGCCTTCAACAAATTTTCATGGCTCTTGAAGAGGATCTTCGAAGGGTCAATCTGAAGGCAAACAATCAGAAACCGGCTTCCTAACAATGAATGTTGTGCCCCACGTTAAATTTGTGCAGGGAGAAGGAGTCATAGGGGCTGAGGGAATCTCAGCGAAATCTGTTGAAAAGGATCGTGAGGAGAGACAGCAGGGGACTTCCAGGAAAGGATCAGGCTGGTGATACCCATACCTCCCCTTGGACACGAATCCTCGAAGCCACCAGAATTCTCTGCAGAATGGATGGTCAGCCAGGAAAAACTCGCGGTCCGGAAATTAAGTGGGGCAGTACATGTGCATTGAATCCGATATGAGCAACGAACAATTCAATTAGAAAGGAGCTCACCATGAGCCTTAAAACAATTGCCAGCCAGTTTGTGGAATTGTGCAACCAGGGCAAGAACTTCGACGTGATGCACGCGATGTACGCTCCCGACATCGTTTCCGTCGAAGCCAGCGGCGAGGAAGCCGCCGGCAAGACACCGGTTATCCAGAAGTCCGAGCGCTGGCAAGCCAACAACACCATCGGCGGCGAAAAGGTCCGCGGTCCGTTCTTCAACGGCCCCAACCAGTTCGCCGTCCACTTCACCTTCGAAGTCACGCCCAAAGCCACCGGCCGGCGGATCACGCTTGAAGAGGTCGGCGTCCACGCGGTCAAGGACGACAAGATCGCGCGCGAGCAGTTCTTCTACGATGGCGAGCGGTAACGGCACATCGCATCCGATCGGATCGGATAGGAGCAACAAATAGTTCTTCTTATTGAGGAGGCAA
>VBOM01000202.1 GCA_005877535.1 Nitrospirota bacterium
TATTTAGGGATGGTCTCGATCAGAGGAAATCAACTCATGTACTTATCCTCCTCAAGATTGGAAGTTGTCAAGATGTCGAATTGAAGCTGCCAACTAGCCCTTGTGAAATCTTGCCGCGGTGACCTCCCGTAAGCAACCTAGGTAAGGCGATCATTGACGTATTGGCGCTCAACTCGTGCCGAAAGACTCGGCGGTGTCTTCGAATGCGGCGTTGCCTCCGTGGCTGCCTTGATCCCGCCGGCGAGCGCGAGTTGAGGAAGATCGCCGATGCGGTGTTCACGATTTTCGACAGACATCCCTTCTGTCACCGATTGTGTTTACGATTCCACTGCAGCCCTTGGCGTATCTTGCGGCGCTGCGCGGCGCGATGTGGATCAGCCATGGACTTTGGCCAAGAGCGTGACGGTTGAATAGCCAGGGACGGTTTGGCTGGGTTGTCTTGTCCGAATCGGGCTTGCTCCTAGTCCGAACGGTATTATCTGCGCCTCGTCGCACACCACGATTTTTCGCGTGGTGCCAACCCCGTAGGGGATTCACGATTACCTAGAGAGTGTCCTGGGAACGTTCCACCCGCGCACCCTGCTGCAAAATCCCTACAGTGACCAGCCAGGTATGGACGCCTACGCGGCCCCGCCTCCCAACTGGGGCAAGCATTTAGCAGTTAGTTGCTCGTCTTAGGAACCTGTCCGACGTTGACCGTTCTACTGCGGCGAACGATCCGCAACTATCTGCGTCGTTCTCGGCCCAAAAAAATCCTCAATGTATTCCAGCGAATACACCTCCGGTTTTCCCAGGCCTGCGGCCTCGCATCTGGCCGCACCTCCTTCGCCTCGCCACGAAGGCAATGTGGAACAGGCTCCTAGACACGACAATCTTCCGGCATTCTTTATGCTTTGACTCATGGTCAGCGTTCCCTCCGCGGGGGGTCGCTCGACTCACTGTACCGGTGGGTTCGTGGAGTGACCCCCCGTTTTAACAGGCAGATATATGACCTTCGTGGCCCGGAGCATCAGCATCCGGTCCCTCGCCCTTGCGGGGCTGGCGCTCTTCCTCAGCGCCTGCACAGAGAGTGGGGGCGGAGCGAATTCGATCGCCTCATAGGGACGGCTGGCGGGACGAGCATTGTGACCATGAACGACAACGACAATCTGCTCTTCGTAACTTCAGCAGCGTCAGGATTCGTCGCATTGTTCTCAGCGGCGCGGACCTCACCTAGCCCGGTATGTCCAGCATCGACTACAACGGCGGGAGCGGCTGCTTGTTGAGTCTCATGCTCGGCGCCGACGGATTGTTGTACGTCTCCAACAGCAACGCCATCTTCAAAGTCGTCCCGCACTAGACCTCTCTCCATCGACCACATCCAGGTTCTCCGCTGTCCGCACTTATCACCTTGCAGTCCCCCTCACTGTCTGTTGTAGAGTGGCGGAGACCGGCTTAGCGCGTCCCCTGTGCTTGCGCAGTCGGAGACTCATCCAGGTCTGCTGTTGGGTTGGAGAGGGCTTACCAACCGGCGGCTGCTCATTACAGAAGACGTATTCTTCTATGGCAAAAGGAAGTGGAGAGTCGAAACTCGCCCTGGTGGGTGTGGTCACCCTCGCAGTTGCGCTCGCCGGCGTATTGTTGGTGAAAGAGCCTCTGCGCAGTTCGCGGCCGGTAGGAACCGGGTTGGATCTGAAACAGGCCACCGGTGAGCAGTCGGTCCGTGCGCGGCTGTGGGAAGATCCGGTCGCAGCGGTGCAGCGGGGTATACGAGAAGTTCAGCCACCAGCGGTCGGGTTGCCCAAGCCCGCGCCCAGCCAGTCAGGTGAGTTGTCCCTCAATCAGCGTCTGAGACCATTGCGGCTCGCGATTGCCGACCGAGCCAAGAAGGGTGAGCAGATCACAGTCCTATTGGTGACCATCAGCGGCGATCCATATGCGGAGAGTGTTGAGTCCCGCATTCGAGATCGCTATGCGGTAGGCACCGCGCTAGGTGTGGCCTGCTATGTCCCGGAGGACGAGGGGCATCTGTCATTTATCGAGGAGGGCATTCAGGGTGTCGGTCATGCCTTGCCGTACGAGTGGTATCGGCTCCGCAAGACAAAGGTCTGTGGGGAAGGACAGGATCGAGCCCAGAGCACCCTCGTCATCTGGATCCCCGACGATGCCCTCAGTCGAGGATTCTTGGCCACCATGACCTCGTTGTCGCAGACCCTGGTGTGCGAAGAGTCGAAACAGAAAAGCGAATGCCTCCTGACCGACGACCGACGCAAGCTGGTCCATCTGAGTCCGGTGCTGCAACAGGCCGTCACATTCAAGCTGGTAGGGCCCCGCAGCTCTTCCGCCCTGCGTCATCTCCTGGATGAAGCCGGAGTCTTATATGCCGAGCCCCATGAAGAGGTCGGGGTCTGGCCGAACACGGACGGGACCATCGAGCTCTATTCGCCATGGGCCAGCGCGATGAAAGGGCTCTTGGCCTATGGGCTGAAGAAGGAAGCAGGGAAGGGACCTGCGTGCCAGACGTATGAAGCCTGCGAGCAGGAATTTTTTCATCGGCTTTCGGCCGCGAATGTGCGGCTCATCTATGAGATCGGATCCGACGACCGGCTCTTCGACACACTGATTGAGGAGTTAGAACGTCGCCAGGTGCGGCTTGGCTGGGATGCGGTGATCCTCATCGGGGAATGGGATTCATTCTATGGCCGAGCATTGCCCATCGAGTTCCGCGCGGCGGCTTGCGCGAAAGTGGCGATCTTCACAGAGGCCGAGCTGAAACAGATTCAGGTGCCGACGACGATCAAGGCCTGGTGTCCCACCGTCTCGAGCGCGATCGATTTACAGATTCAACGCTCGGCGGACTACGAATCCCTGACCTTAAACATCTTCCGGTATAGCTATCTCAGCGGTCTCGACGGCGAAGTGTCGGGCGACGACAGTGTAAAGGCCGGGCGTGGAGAGAAACCCAAAGCCGATGAGACAGCGAAGGATGTCCTGGCCGGTGGGCTGAAGGAACGTCCCGAAGGCACCAGTCAACTTGATTATGTCCGCGCCTTGGCCACGAGGATCCAAGACGAAGGAGAAGGGGCTAAAGCGATCGGCATCCTGGGCACGGACCCCTACGACGCGGTTCTCATTCTCAAAGCGCTCCGGCCGGCCTTCCCGCATGCCGTCTTTTTCACCGTCGATCTTGACGCACGCCATCTCCATGCAAGCGAGTACAAGTGGACCAGGAACATGGTTGTGGCCTCGCCGTTTGGCTTGCAGTTGGACGGCGGTTTGCAACGTGATGTCCCGCCGTTTCGGAGCAGCTATCAAACGGCCACCTACTTTGCCGTGCTCCGGGCGGTGAATCACGTTGCCTGTCACGCAGCGGGCGATCGGCAGAAATTGGCGTCGCCCTGCACGGCTGGGTATCACGTGGCACTGACGCCGGAAGACCGGGTCTACGACGCGGCTGAACATCCCCGGATCTTCGAAGTGGGTCGAGAGGGCGCTGTGGACTTAAGCATCGTCGATGTCGAAGGTGTGAGAACGATCCACCCCTTGCGCGCGGATCTCGAGCATTCGGACGATCAGGGTCAGCTGAAGCAGGGCATCAGTCCCGGCAGCGCAACCGTGATGGCGCTGGTCGCGATTTGGTTGTTCGTCGGGGCCCTGCTCGCCTGGACCAATCAGCGAATCTGGCTGTGGGTTTTGCGCTCCTGGCGTCTGCTCGCCGTGTCTGGTCTTATCATCGTGGTCGGGACGGCGGTCTTTTGGGCCATGGGTGGCGGGACAGCCCTCATGGCCCATCACGATGAAGGCGAACCCTTTTCGTGGACCGCAGGCGTGAGCATTTGGCCCGGTGAATGGCTCCGGCTTCTCGTAGTGATGTTGTGCCTCGTCTTCCTGGTCAAGGGGTCCCGCGATCTGATGAAGAACAGCGACCACCTCACCGAGAATTTCTTTTTCCGTACCGATCAGGGCCCTCGCACCCGATTCACCCTAAGGACGTTTTGGACCAATGTGGACGAAGAGATGATCCATCCCTGTCGGGGCTGGCTGAGCTGTGAAGTGGACGTGATCATGACGCTGGCCAGCATGAGCCTCGTGGTGCTGCTGAATTTGGCGGTGTTCGACGAGGTCATGTTGTGCCGTAGATGGGTCGGTTGGGTGAACACCTCGAGCGGGGGGTGGTCGGAGCAGGTGCAGCAGGAATACTTGCGCGAGTATGGACTGAGCCAGAGCCACGAAGCCGAGTTTGAAAAGCTCAAGTATTTGGCTGGCATTGACCTGATCAGCCGAAGGACGGAGGCGGTTAATCGCCTCATCCGGTATCCCTTCATCGCCCTGCTGATCATGATCGCCGCGCGCAACGACTACTTCGATATCTGGAACTACCCGCTCCTGCTGCTGCTGGCCTGGGCGTTGAATGTCGTTCTGGCGGTGAGCGGGTCGTTGTTGCTCTATCAATCTGCCGACCGGGCGAGGCGGACGGTCTTGGCCGGGCTGAGCAAGCAAATGATCCAAGCCCTCGGGCTCGGCAAGGACCACGAAATCCGTGCGAAGCAAGTCCAGTACATTATCGACCAGGTCGAGGCCAACCAGAAGGGCGCGTTCGTTCCCTTCTACCAACAACCAGTCGTCGAATCCTCGCTCTACGGCGTGGTCGCGTTGCTGCAGTATTTGTATCTGAGATAACGGATCGCTCATGCGCGAAGAACAAATAGGCGGTCTGCGGACGAGGGTCACAGGCGGCACAGATGGAAAGGGTGGAGGTCGCGGTCCTCTCGTCCTGCTTCTGCACGGATTCGGTGCACCGGGGGACGACCTTGTGTCGCTGGCCGACGTCTTGAATGTACCGACAGGGACTAGGTTCGTCTTTCCGGAAGGCCCGCTCTCATTGAGTTTTGGGCCGGGGGATGCGCGCGCCTGGTGGCTCATCGACATGGCGCGCATTGCTGCGGACCAAGCCGCAGGTCGGGTGCGCGATCTCTCGCAAGACATTCCCAAAGGCCTAGCTCCGGCGCGCGAGGCTATGCTGGCGTTCCTCAAAGAAGTTGAGCAAAAATTCGGTGCGGATCCGCGCAAGACCATCCTCGGGGGATTTTCCCAGGGCGCGATGCTATCTTGTGATGTGATGCTCAGAACGACGCAACCCTATGCCGGGCTGATCCAACTGTCCGGAACGCTCCTCGGGTTCTGCAGCGTCTGGGGCCGTTCATCACTAAGGCGATCACCCCAATATGAGTAGCCTGCATTCGTTCGAACTTGCAGCCGCCGACAGCAAGCTGATTCACGGTGATCGCTCGATCGGCAGGGATCGACAGATTCTCTTCATCACCGGCTTCCTCTCGAAAAGGTGGGGTAACAAGAGCAAGGCGCTCGCACAGTGGTGTGAAGAGAAAGGCTGGGGATTTTGTTGCTACGATGTGCGGGGGTTCGGGGACTCAGGTGGGACGTTCACCGACTACACGTTGTCCGATTGGATCGCCGATGCGCGACTTGTGCTGAATATGCTGCAAGATGGACCACATCTCACCCACCCATCCCAGTCGTTATCTCACCCGCCCACCCCGAGCCTGTCGAGCCAGGCTCCTTTCCCGAGCGACGCGCCTCCGCCCAAAATCACCATAGTCGGCAATTCATTCGGTGGCTGGATCGCCTGGATGATGGCCCAGGAATGCTCGGCAGTTGAAAAGCTTATTCTCATCGCCCCAGCATTCGATGCTATCGGCGTCAGAGCCAGGGAAATTTCGGCCGACCGGCGAATACGATGGCATGACACTGGCTGGATGCCTTGGGACGATGACCCAGTCCACAAGGATTGGCCTCTCTCGTGGAAATGGGTCGAGGAAAGCGAAGCCTATTGGTCGAGGCGGTTCGATCAGATGCGTCGCGTTAAGACAACTCTGTTGCATGGCCTCCAAGACCGGACCATCCATCCGCGTACGAGTTGGCAATTCGTCGACGAATTGCTAGCCCGTGACCCAGATTACCCCATAGAACTGACCTTGAAAATGGGCGACCATCGACTGAGTGGGCCCGAACATCTGGACACATTTCGGCGTCTTGTGCTGGACCCAAGCTAGTAACATCGCGACGCGAGAGAGGCGAGATAAGCGCGACAGACGGAATCAGGCTCTGCACGTCCGCGCAGTCAAGAGGAGGGGCTGATGCTCGTGTTGATTCACAAAGAATGCGGCGGGCCTGCCCTGGACGAATCGCCGGTCGGCGAAGTCTGCGCCATTCCCATCGATCGATTTCCTTTTTCCTGTTTTACCTGCCTGGAAGAGATTATCGACGAATCGGAAGTCAGGCTCTCCGAGGAATTGGGCATTTGAGGGCCGAGCTCTCCCTCTCAAACTCCACCCCGCCGGTTGTGCAACAGGATAGGCTTTTGTTATCGTGGGCCCTTCACCTGGGCTATTTACAAGGAGAATTGACGTTTCATGGCCACAAACGATAAGCAAGTCATTTTCTCACTCGTCAATGTCGGTAAGGTCTATCCGCCCAAGCGGCAAGTCTTGCGCGAGATCTATCTTGGATTTTACTACGGCGCAAAGATCGGTGTGTTGGGTCTTAATGGGTCGGGGAAAAGCTCGCTGCTCAGGATCATCGCCGGAGTTGATCAGAACTATACAGGAGAGATCACCCGCTCGAAAGGCTACAGCGTGGGTCTGCTTGATCAGGAACCGCAACTCGACCAGGACAAGACAGTGAAAGAAATCGTCGAAGAGGGCAAGAAAGAACTCGTGGCCATGCTGCGCGAATACGATGCGGTCAGCAACAAGATGGGCGAGGCTACTCCCGATGAATTGGAAAAGCTCATCGAGAAGCAGGCCCAGCTGCAAGAAAAGATCGAAGCGGCAAACGGGTGGGAGTTGGAAAACGTGCTCGAACTCGCCATGGAGGCTCTGCGTTGTCCTCCGCCGGATGCGAAGATCGGGTTGCTCTCCGGCGGCGAGAAGCGACGGGTGGCCCTCTGCCGGCTCATGATTCAGGAACCGGATATCTTATTGCTCGACGAGCCGACGAACCATCTCGATGCAGAATCAGTCCAATGGCTCGAACAGCATCTGCAACAGTACAAAGGCACGGTCATCGCCGTCACGCACGACCGCTACTTCCTCGACAACGTGGCCGGCTGGATTCTCGAACTCGATCGCGGTCATGGCATTCCATTCCAGGGGAATTACACGTCCTGGTTGGAACAGAAGCAGCTGCGGCTGGAGAAAGAAGAAAAAGCCGAATCGAAGCGCCGCAAGTCTTTGGAGCATGAGTTGGAATGGATCCGCATGTCGCCGAAAGCCCGTCAGTCGAAGGGCAAGGCGCGGCTCAACCGCTATGAGGAATTGGTCAATCAGAAACAGGACGAGCAGGCCGCAGATTTGGAGATCTACATCCCTCCGGGCCCACGACTGGGCGATGTGGTCGTCGAATCCAAGGGCGTCAGCAAAGCTTATGGGGACAAGGTCCTCTATGAGAATGTGAACTTCAGTCTTCCCAAAGGCGGCATTGTCGGCGTGATCGGTCCGAACGGAGCCGGTAAGACGACGATGTTCCGGATGATCATCGGGATAGAGAAACCGGATGCGGGAACGATCAAGATTGGTGAGACGGTCAAGCTGGGCTACGTGGACCAGGATCGCAGCCTGGATCCGAACAAATCCGTCTACGAGATCATCTCCGAGGGCCACGAGACCATTATGCTCGGCAAGACCGAAGTCAACGCCAGGGCCTACTGCGCCCGGTTCAACTTCGCGGGCACCGATCAGCAGAAGAAGGTGAAGGACATCTCCGGCGGCGAACGCAACCGGGTGCACCTGGCCCGTATGTTGAAAGAGGGGGCGAACCTCGTCATCCTCGACGAGCCGACCAACGATCTCGATATCAACACCTTGCGCGCGCTCGAAGAAGGATTGGAAAGTTTCGCCGGCTGCGCCGTCATCAGCAGTCACGATCGTTGGTTTCTGGACCGGATCGCAACCCACATCATGGCGTTCGAAGGCGACAGCAAGGTGGTCTGGTTCGAAGGGAACTACAGC
>VBOM01000015.1 GCA_005877535.1 Nitrospirota bacterium
AAACAGCAGGCCGAACAAGAAGGGCTCGACCGACTGTTCAAAGAGGCGGGATTCGAGTGGCGGGAAGCCGGCTGCAGTATGTGCCTGGCGATGAATGCCGACGTGCTTCAGCCCGGAGAGCGCTGCGCTTCGACCAGCAATCGAAACTTCGAAGGGCGCCAGGGGGCCGGCGGCCGGACCCATCTCGTGTCGCCGGCAATGGCAGTAGCCGCGGCGGTCGAGGGCCATTTCGTCGACATTCGCCATTGGTCGTGAGAACTGTAAGAGGTTAGACGTAAGGGGAATGGCGAACGGATTTCTAAAGACTACTCACGTTCCACGAGGATGATGATGCACGCCTTCACGAAAATAACCGGTCTGGTCGCCCCACTGGATCGCGTCAATGTCGATACCGATCAAATCATCCCGAAGCAATTTCTGAAGACGATCAAACGGACCGGGCTCCGCGAAGGCTTGTTCTACGATTGGCGGAAACAGAGTAACGGTTCACAGGACCCGGCGTTCTTTTTAAATCAACCGCGATTTCAGGGCGCAACGATTCTCCTGACGCGCGATAACTTTGGGTGCGGATCATCGCGTGAACATGCCCCGTGGGCGCTCCTCGACCAGGGCTTCCGTTGTGTCATCGCATCGAGCTTCGCCGACATCTTCTACAACAACTGCTTCCAAAACGGCATGTTGCCCGTGGTGTTGGAGGCCGACAAGGTCCTGGCAATGATGAAAGACGTCCTTGCGACGCCCGGATACCAGCTGACCGTGGACCTCGGAAACCAGACAGTGACCACCCCGGACGGCACGCACTCTCGCTTCGAGATCGAACCCTTCCGAAAAGACTGCTTGTATCGGGGTCTCGACGCCATCGGAATGACGTTGAAACACGAGGCAACCATCACCGCCTACGAAACTCGACGGAAGACCGAGGTTCCCTGGCTATTCGGCGATCTCCCATCGTGAACTGAATAGATTCCACCATGAAGTGGCTGTGGCGTCCAATATTCATGCTGACGTTGCTCCTGTTTCTGGGAGCTGCCTATTTGCTCGTCGCCTTCAACTATAGCTATTCCGACGGCAGTCGGGCCGGCTACATTCAGAAATTTTCCCACAAGGGCTGGATCTGCAAGACGAACGAAGGGGAGCTGGCCATGACGACGGTGCCGGGTGTCGCCCCGGTATTGTGGGCCTTTTCAGTCTGGGATGATAAAGTGGCGTCACAACTCCCGCAGGCCATGGGAAAACGATTGGTCCTGCACTACAAAGAATATCGCTACCTCCCCACAACTTGCTTCGGAGAAACCACCTACTACGTCGATCGCGTCGAGGTCACTGAATAACCCCCCGCCTCTCTCGACTCCAGCCCAAGATTCCCTGCTGGAAGTAGCGCGGCATGGCAATCTCGTCAAGAGGTCCGCCAATGACCGCAACCGGCTGCCAGAACGCCGCAATCGCCCACATCGTTTCAACCACCAAAACCTCATTACTGATCCACTTTCATGCCATCACGAACACACCAGAATTGAACGCTGTGTGCCCAATTGATGAAGGTCGCCCCGCCGCCCAGGCCGAAATGCACGCCCCACGAGCCCCTGGCATCCTCATCAACCCTTGTCTCCGACCAATATACGGCCGACTGGACAGCCAGAAACGGATGGCCCGGTGGCAGGGTCGGGCCCGGAGGGGCTATGGAGGGATCCACCAGGCTAGCCAGCTCTGGCAGGGACGGCAGCCGCCAGCCTTTCTGGCCTCCGATTTTTTTCTCGATGCAGGTGCGGCGGGCCACGCTCCAAGTGGCACTCGTCGTCTCCGGAGACTTCTCCCAGACCAGGCCGGTTTCTTTATCCAACACTGCGTCGCTGTTGAAGGCCGGCAGGATGACGAACCGCTGCGCCGCCGGCAGGGCTTTATCCCGGTTCTGGATGACGCCCGGCAGATCGGTCGATGTTCCTTCCGCGCCCACTGGCGCGTCTGCACTGCCACAACCTGCCACAAGCAACCCACTAAGCATCAGCGCGCCTATCGAGACGATGAAAAATCGTCGTCTGTTCATCATTCCCCTCCTTAACCTGCATATTTCATGATGGCTCGTCTAGAAATGGCGGAGCGGTGCGCGACAAGCGCGAGGAGCGAGACTTGCGTGACGTATGAACCTTTTCCCTACCTGTCGCGCTTTTCCAGCCAGTCTCGCCCATCTCGCTTGAGTCAAACATTGGCGCTTGCAGCAGAAGCCTGCATGAATAATGCGGGCTAGGCTATTAGATCCACTTCTTCCGTTTGAAAAATCCCAGCATGGCGATCGCGATCGCTAGCATCAGCCCGAGTACCAGCGGGTAGCCCCATTCCCATTTAAGCTCCGGCATGTGCTCGAAGTTCATCCCGTAGATACCGACGATGAAGGTCAGCGGCATGAATATCGTCGTAATGATCGTCAGAACCTTCATCACGGCATTCAGTCGATAGCTGATGCTCGACAGATAGATATCGAGACTGGCTGAGACCATTTCGCGAAGCGTCTCGATAGTATCTACGATCTGAACCACATGATCGTACACATCGCGGAAGAATACCTTTGTCGATTCCCGTAAGAAGGGGCATTCCGATCGGGAGAGATTGTTCGTCGCTTCGCGGAGCGGCCACACCGCCCGCCGGAGAAACAGCAACTGCCGTTTGAGGGAATGAATTTGGTGTAGCGTCTCCGGTTTAGGATCGCTGACCACCAGATCTTGCAGCGTTTCGATCTTCTCGCCTAAAACCTCCAACACAGCGAAGTATTGATCGACAATCGCGTCGATCAGTGCATAGAGCAAGTAATCGGCCCCGGAGTGCCGCAGGCGTCCCTTATTTCCACGAAGACGATCCCGCACCGGGGTGAAGACGTCGGTTCCGTTTTCCTGGAAGGACAGCACAAAGTTCTGTCCGAGGACCAGACTCACCTGTTCGACGATGATATCCTGTCGGTCAGTGGCTGAGAGCATCTTCAACACGAGGAACAGGCAAGTCTCATAGTCGTCGAGTTTCGGCCGCTGATCGGTGTTAGCAATGTCTTCGAGCAGGAGGGGATGGAGCTGAAACTGCTTCCCGAACGATTCCAGTATGTCCATCTTGTGGACGCCCCCGACATTCATCCAGGTGACGGACTCATCGGTCGGTGGCGTAAGCACATCGAGCGACAGGTCCTGGCGTTCGTCGCAGCGGGTGCCGGCGTAGTTGAAGGCTGTGATCGTGACCTTGTCCGTTTTTTTCTCGCCGATATGGACAAGAGTGCCCGGGGGGAGCCCCGTCTTTCTGGATCGTTTCTGGACCAACTTCATCGGTCGAGACCTCACAGGATCCCCTGCTTGTACGCAGGTTCTCTGCGATGGTCAAGTGGACCGTCGACGAGGATTGACGAATGCCATCTTTCCGCTTTGTCGATGCAGCGAGACCTGCTACTCTTCCTGATCCACACAGCGAGGCATGAAATATGGAACGAGAATTGGCCGCGTTGGTCGAGGCCGTCAGGAACGCTGGCGCGAAGGTGCGTGAATTAGTCAGGGTCGGGTTCGAGGTGCAGACCAAGCACGATCGTTCGCCGGTCACCACCGTGGACCACGAGGTCAACCGCATCTTGCATGAGATGCAGCGCCTGGAGTTTCCACAGGATGGATGGCTCTCGGAAGAATCCACCGACGATCTTGCTCGACTCACTCACTCGCGCGTCTGGATTGTGGACCCCATCGACGGCACGAAGGCCTTGGTGAATCGGATGCCGGAGTTCTGCATCTCTGCTGCATTGGTCGAACGAGGCACACCGATCATCGCTGCGATCCTCAATCCCTCAACCGACGAACTCTTCACTGCGGTGCGCGGCGGAGGACTGTTCTTAAACGGCACACGCGTCACCCCCTCGCCCACTCATGACTGCAATCCCGTTATCATGGTCAATGCGTGGGAATTCCGGAACGATCGATGGTCGACGCTGGCTGAGACCACTCAGTGCCGCCCCATGTACTCCATCGCCAATGCACTGACCCTGGTCGCCGCAGGTCGCGTTCAGGCCGCCTTGACCATCGAGCCGGAGAACGAATGGGATCTTGCAGCCGGAGTCCTGCTCATTGAAGAAAGTGGCGGCGCCATCAGCAACGAGGCCGGGAAGCCTTTCGTCTTCAATCAGCCGACGCCGAGGTTTCGTGGCGTAATCGCTGTGGCCGCCACAGCCAGCAAGGATCTGCGTGCCAACCTCCAGGCCCACGCCAAACATGCCCGCTCGCAACTAGAGCGAAAGCGAGCCACCCCATGACCATCGCCATGTTGAGAACCGGCTGCTCGGTCGAGCCCTCGCCGAACGACTCCAATCGGTCGGCTATACCGTCACGGTCGATAGCCGAACCGCGACAAAGTCGCTTTCCCTCCAAGCCTGCTGCATCACCGTGGTCACAAGACCGGAGTAGGCGATGGCCCAAGCCGACTGTGTAGTCCTCATGTTGGCCTCTGCGGCGACGATCCGTGTCGTCCTGCTGACGGCCGGTTCGATCGAGTCAGCAGATCCTATTGCAAGCCGCCGGCGCTGGGGAACCTTGCCGAAACACATGCCGGAACAATCTTCGTCATGGTCGGCGGTACCGAAGATCCTTTTGTCCAGTGGGGGTCCGCTTTTCCGTTCGCTGAGTCGGAAACCGCCTCTGCCGGTCCTGTCGAGAAGGCCTGGTCCCTGAAGCTCGCCCTGAATCAATTGTTTGCCGCAGAGAAATCGGCTTTCGCCCTGAGCCTTAGATTGGTATAGCGGGCGGCTGTTCCCATAGACACCTTCATGGCGAGCTAGCGGGAAAATGCCTTGTTCGCCCCGGCACTGAGAAGAAACTGCTGCGACTCCTGACGCGGGACTATAATCATCCGAACTTTTCCGCATGTCATCTCTTGAAGGACGTGGAGCTCTTCCTAAAGGAAGCCTCCAGTTACGAACTGACGGCAAGTAATCTGGAAGGGATCAGGCCGGTGCTGGAGCGGAGCATTGCGCTGGGGCTTGGCGACTCCGACTATTCGGCCATCTCCGAGATCGGGAACCCGATTCCATAGACTCGCCATCACCCTCACAAGCTTGTTGCCGGTTCCCGCGTCCGATAGGCTCGCGACGGATCGCCCTCCTTTTCGATATTCGTTGTGAACAACGAAAATATATCTATACTGACTGTTGTTACGACGGCGGTGGAGCACTGAGACGGACATCGTGCTCCTTCCGTGACCCACGAAATAGGAATAATGCAGAAGCCAGCCCACAGAACCATCGAACCACGTGCCTACGATCCCTTGATCCACGAAGGCTTCATCCGCCAGACGGATCTCGTGAAAGCTATTCAGGAATCCCTGGAGGGATGGGTCGACTTGGAAGGACTGCTGATCGATAAGTATCGAATCCCGAAAGCGGCGCTTGGCAAGACACTGAGCACATTCTTCGACTGCCCCTATATTCCGTACGACGAACGGACCCTGGCTGATCCCCAGCTCCTCAATAATCTAAGTCACGATTACCTGCGCAAGCACCACTGGCTCCCGCTAAAGCAGCAGGGTGATATTCTGGATGTCCTGATCGACAACCCCCATGATCTCGATAGAGGTCATGACATCCAGCGCTCCTTCCCAGGCTTGACGATACGATATGCCTTGGGCCTGCGGCGTGACATCGAGCGGTTCCTCAACGCCACGATCGGAGAAACCGACGGTCGGTCCATTGCAGACACGCTAGGCGAGCTGGTCAACGACGCTCACCAGGAGCAGTCTTCCGACGTCGACTCTAACGGCATTGACGAAAACGATTCGGCGATCGTACGCCTCGCGAGTCAGATCATTGTCGAGGCATACCGACACGAGGCATCTGACATCCATGTCGAACCGTACTCGGATCGCAAGGAAACAGCGATCCGTTTTCGCGTGGATGGTACATGTTCCACCTATATGCGGATTCCCGCGATCTATCGCCGAGCCTTGGTGTCCCGTATCAAGATCATGGCCAGCCTGGATATTTCCGAACGCCGGAAACCGCAGGACGGGAAGATCCGGTTCAAGTTGAACCAGGAGAGGGAAATCGAGCTGCGGGTGGCGACAGTGCCGACCGCCGGCAACAATGAAGATATCGTCATGCGGTTACTCTCGGCGAAGGAGCCTCTCCCTCTCGATGCGATGGAGTTTGCTCCAGCCACGCTCACGACGCTCCTGGAAATCGTGGAGAAGCCCCACGGCATCCTTTTGTGCGTGGGCCCCACCGGATCCGGAAAAACGACGACGCTGCACGCTCTGCTTCGACATCTCAACACAGACGAACGGAAAATCTGGACGGCGGAAGACCCCATTGAGATCACCCAGGAAGGCCTCCGGCAGGTGCAGGTCCATCCCAAAATCGGGTTTACCTTTGCCGCCGCCATGCGGTCGTTCTTACGAGCCGACCCTGATGTCATCATGATCGGTGAGATGCGGGACAAGGAAACTGCCGATGTGGCCATCGAAGCCTCGCTGACCGGCCACCTGGTCTTGAGCACATTACACACGAATGGGGCGGTCGAGACTGTGGTCCGCCTCCTCGACCTGGGATGCGATTCCTTCAACTTCGCCGATGCCATGCAAGGGGTGCTCGCCCAACGCCTCTGCAAGCGGATCTGCGTCAATTGTAAAGAACCGTACCATCCAACAGCGCAAGAGTACGATCGACTGGCGATGGGCTACGGTAAACACGCGTGGGAGGCGCTCGGAATGGGCTATCGCGAGGACTTTCAGCTCTATCGCGGGCGGGGGTGTGAAACCTGCACCCAGACTGGCCTCAAAGGCCGAGTCGCCTTGCACGAACTCTTGAGCGGATCGGATGAGCTGCGAAACCTGATCCAGCATCGCGCCAAAACGACGGAGATGCAGAGCCTGGCCGCGAAGGAAGGGATGATTACACTCCTGCAGGACGGAATTCTGAAAATACTCGCCGGCCTGACTACGTATGAACAAGTCCGGGCCGTCGCCATGAAATAGCAGCTTGAATCTTGTTACGGGCCCCTGCGCTCAGGTCGTCGATTCCAACGCCTTGACGAACTGCTTTAGTCGCTCCCCTTCTTCAGGACGAATCTTAATAAACTCAACACCGAACCTCGTCGCGGAAGACCACCGGACCGCTGCCAGATCGACCTGGACCGGCTCCTCTCGCTCCCGGAGTTGCATCGCCAGCTGTAGATATGCTGCTGCGCCGGAGACGGTTTCCGAAGTAATGGCGCACCCCTCAGCAGACAAATTTAAGATAGTGCCCCCGTGGGAAAGCTGGTCCCCGCTGAACGACACAGGAAGTTGCACCGCGAAACGGGTATGTTTACGGCCTTCCATGAGGTTCCCTGCTGATCATCGGCTATGGCCTGAGAGGCTTCTCACGGTGCCGGTGAAGTATCGCGGTGAGTTATAAAAGCAGCCTTCTTCCCAAGATGAAACGTTCCACCCTTTTGCGTGGGTGCATGGTCGGCTCCGATGCGGCTGTACCACCAGCGTCCCTGCCCTTCCGAGAAATCTGGTGACAACTCGACCGTAAATCCACCGTCCCGGTCATTCGCTTTTTGAAACCACACACCATGCCACGTATGGCCGATGAGCGTGTGTGTCCCCAATCGCCCATCGTTCCAATCATAGTGACCGTTGCCCTGCTCGTCGAGTGTCAGCCGGACGACAGCGCCGTCTTCATATTCCCATTCACCAGCGAGGACATGGCGGTCACCGGGCTGAGACGCCATCGATGGAGGAAGTGAATCCATGGGAACAGCCAGATGAACCGCCGGTTTGGCGCAAGCTGTTGCGAGCAATGCGCAGACGAAAAGGAGAGGGGCACCGATGTATCGTAGGAGCATGTCGACCTTTCAACTCATATCGCTCCTTCCTACTTACCACTTAGTGAAGGGACAGACAAGCAGTCGAGCGAAATAGGCGCACGGCAGCAGTCCTGAAACCAGTTCCTAACCAAGCCGCGCAAGCCGCCGGCAAGCGTCGTCAATATCGGAATCGATTTTCGCATAGCTGAATCGAATGAATTTTCGACCTTCAGGTCCGGAAAAGAAGGCTTCACCCGGCACACCGGCCAAGCCGATCGTCTCGAGGAGAGACATCGCCCGCTCTTTTCCCGTTATGCCAGGCAGGCGCGACGCGTCGGCCAATACATAGTAGGCGCCCTGCGGAATCGACGGCGTCAGGCCGGCTTTGGCCAAGGCTTGGCAGAACCGATCGCGTTTCCGTCCATAGTTGCAGGCCAAGTCGCGATAGAAGAGTTCCGGAAGTTCCTGGATGCCCACCGCCACCCCCGCTTGCAACGGCGTCGGGGCACAGACATAGAGCAGGTCGTTCACGGCTCCGATCGCCTGTGCCCACCGTGCTGCTGCGACACTATAGCCGATCCGCCAGCCGGTGATACTAAATGTTTTGGAGTACCCGCCGATGGTAATCGTACGGTCGGCCATGCCCGGTAAGGTTGCGAAGCTCACATGTGTCCGACCGTCATACAGAAAGTATTCGTAGATCTCGTCAGTGAACGCGAACAAATCATGTTGTTGTGCGGTCGCAGCAATACTCTCCAGTTCTTGCCTGCTGAACACTTTCCCGGAGGGATTGCCAGGCGAATTCACAATGATCGCCTTGGTCCGTGGCGTGATCGCGCGCTCGACCTCAGCCGTGGAAAAGGTCCAATCGGGAACCCGCATCTTCACCATCACCGGAACCGCCTCAACCGCCAGCAGCGCGCTGATATGATACTGGTAGTAGGGCTCGAAGAGGATGACCTCGTCGCCGGGATTGAGCAACGCCAGGCAGGCAGAATGAAAGGACCCGGTGGCTCCCGCGCTGACAGTCACGTCCGTTTCGGGATCAGCCACGATGCCGTTGTACTGCCCAAGCTTCTTGGCGATCGCCTTCCGCAGTTCGGGCAATCCATCGAATCGCGAGTACACATTCTTCCCGCGCTCCAGCGCCTGTGCCGCGGCTCGAAGTACTACCGGTGGAACCGGCGTGTCGCAAACCCCTTGTGCCATGTTGAGGCCCTTCGCCTGGACACAGGCTTGGGTCATAGCTCGAATCTCCGAATGGGCCAATGCGGCTATTCGTTGGTTGATGAGCCGTTTCATCGTCGCACCCCTCCTTGATCAAAGAATCTTTCTTGTCGCAGAGCAGTTTCAGGTAGGTCAAGCCCTTTTTCTACACAGACCGTGGAACTGGTCGGTCCGGATACGATAGCGGATTACGAGGTTTTTGTTACATATATAAACGAATTGTCTATACTGCGATGAGGACCCTATTGCCTCCTCTTCCGGGTTACTCCTCTTGAGGAATGTGGGCCGACAACTCGTTCAGTACAGTCGTATTTATGGTCGATGTGTATCTTCTCTGACCGATCGAGGGAAAGGATATGATCCGTGGCCACGCAGGATCCCAGATCCAACCGAGCTTTAGGCTCTGACCACGAGGCCGCGATGGCGGAACGTCGGGGCCGCCGTCTTGGCCTGAGTTGCCGTCTCTTCTTTTTTGGAGAGAATGACTTCGAGGGCGAGGCGACGGTCTGCGATCTCTCCACGAACGGCTGTCAGGCGACGTCCCTTACCCAGGTGCAGGTTGGCATGGTGTTCCGCCTGTCCCTGTTCCTTCACGACCAGCAATGGCCTCTGCGCATCGACGAAGCACTGGTGCGATGGGTCAAAGGCGAAAATTTCGGTCTCGAGTTTACCGGGATCAGGTCGGCCCAACGTGAACGAATCCGAGCCATCATTATGAAAGCCAAGCTCTAAAAAACCGCTCGCCAGGATCTTCCGTCGCTCCAGCTGTCCCTCCTTATCTCTACCGCTGATTGGGTATCTGCCCCCTATGCCATCCCTCCCTGTCACAACCCATTCGTTGCCAAGGACATCCGGCACACGATGATCCTGAATCCCAAGACGCCGGCGGCGCAGTAGAACTGCTAGGGAAAATCCCAGGTAACCAGTAGCTCGTCTTGTACGCGTGAGGACGGGAACTCGACCGGATTAGCTGTCCTCACTCACTTCTTCTCATTCTTGGGAAAAGGCTGCCGGTGAGAACGGAAAACCTCACGGTACCGAAGCACTTTTCTCACGTAGGCGCGGGTTTCTCGAATGCGCGGAACTTTGTGATCTTTGACCCGATGGACCCCGGCATTATAGGCCGCCAAGGCCAAGGGAAGATTGCCTTGGTAGAGATTTAGCAGATGCCGCAGCTGTTTAGCACCTCCTCGGATATTCTGGATGGGATCGTAGACGTCGTTCACACGCAACCTGGCCGCGGTAGTCGGCGTCAGCTGCATCAAGCCGACCGCGCCTTTGCGAGATACGGCATGTTGGCGAAAATCAGATTCGGTCTTGATGACAGCGCGCAGCAGGGCAGGATCAAGACGGTATCTCTTGGCGTACCACACGATGGCCCGTCGGATTTCCTGTTTAGAATACCGAGGGTAGACACCGTCGTAGTCGGGCCTCGTTAGCGTGGGATCGACGGCGATCAGCAGACACAGCATAACCAGCGCACAAGAGGTGCGCAGCAGGCGTGAACAGAGCCGTCCGCTCCTTATGTTGTCGGTAGCCATGGTGTGCGGTTATATCCCGAGCACAAGACAACCTTCATAGAGCCGAAAGGGCTCAAGATCCGTGCCGAGATGGGCCTCCACTAACGTGCGGATAGGATAGGGAAAACGACGGCTATGTCACATGCTGGAATGTGATGTGATCTGCACAGAGTGGACGTTTGGGAACTGTTGGCTCTCCCTACGAGGTGGCACCGTTTTTCTGAGGCGAAGACTTCTCGGAAATTTTCAATGAGAGAATCAGAGACAGCTGTGGAATTACTAGCAGGCTCCAGAAGAACTATTTTTGCCCACGAGAACTTCGATGGTCCGCACGTATGGCACAACGGGAAGACACTCCCGCAGGATGCTCAAAAAGTTCGTCCAGCAAGGCCGCAGCGAGTGAAGATCCGGAGGCGTACCCTCTGGGGTACGTTGAGGATCTGAACGATGCGAGAACGCCGCTGGCGGACTTTTTCAGCATCATGCTAGAGGAGATCGCCGATCAGCTTCACCGCCTCTTCGGGCGAGGCAGCGGCATGGACGAGATGCGGCGCGAGATTTTTGAACAGGGCTACCCCGGCCATATCGGCCCCCAACAGAATCACGGTCTTCTTTGCCTTCAATGCCAGCGCAACTTCTGAAACCGTTCCAGTACCGCCGAGCCCACAGGCTACGATGACATCGCTGGACATGACGTTCACGTTGTTCCGCGCCTGGCCTAGGTCCGTAACAATCGCCACGTCGACAAAACGGGACACCCGTGCCTTGCCATCCGGCAGAACTCCGATCGTCAAGCTGCCGGGCACCGACTTCGCCCCTTCACTGGCTGCGTCCATCACACCGCTCGCGCGTCCTCCCGTCAACAACACCCATCCTTGACGCGCGATAAGTTCTCCCAAGCTTTTGGCGTCGGCCAATTCTCGAATACCGGCCTTGGCCGGACCCATCACGCCTATCACAGGCTTTCTGGTCGATTGTCGGATCGGACGTTTCACGGACCGCACCTCACTGGGCACAGGTATAGACACAAGCTGTTGGTGACAAGAAATATACACTGAGGGCGGAGGGCTTGTCGCGCGACTCTTGTGAAGGGTCAGGACAAATAGGAGAAGACGCCCAGCTTACCTTATGGTTTTCCCCACAACTCTTCCAGCCTCTGGGCGCGCCCGCAACTGTATTTGTAGAATTTGTAGCGGACGGGGTTCTTCTTGTAGAAGTCCTGATGGTACTCCTCTGCAGAATAGAAATGCGAAGCCATCACAATCTGCGTAACAATCGGCTCTGTAAATCGTTTGGATTGTTCGATTGCCTGTTTGGAGGTGTCAGACGCACGTTTCTCTTCGTCGGTCTGATAGAAAATTGCGGAGCGATACTGGCTACCGTGGTCGCAGAACTGTGCGTTCGGTGTGATCGGATCGACATTGCGCCAAAAAGCCTCCAGTAACTTCTGGTAGCTCACTTTGGCTGGGTCATAGACCACTTCGACCGATTCCGCATGCCCCGTTCGTC
>VBOM01000016.1 GCA_005877535.1 Nitrospirota bacterium
AAGACCCTCATTTTTTTGAATTTACTCGCTCGATGGAAGCCTACAAGAAAACCTTTAAAGATAAGTCCACCTTGGTGGTGAGTCCAGACTCAGAATTCTTCCGCTATCTTAAGCAGCGCTAGCCTTCAGGACAGCCCCACAATCTCGCCCGTGCCTGGATCGATTCCAATTCGTTCCCCTGCTGGCTTTTTGGGCAACCCCGGCATGAGTTGAATGCCTGAACAGACCGCCGTGAGAAACCCAGCCCCTGCGAGCAGTCGCACCTCCTTGATCGGCAGCGTAAACCCGGAAGGTCGCCCTTTTAACGCCGGATCGTGCGACAGTGATAACGGCGTCTTGGCCATGCAGATGGGTAGCCGGTCAAGTCCGAACTGCTGCGCTACCTCGATGTCTCGTTCGGCTCCTGCGTCGAACGACACGGCCGAAGCTCCATACATTTGCGTGGCAATGGTCTTGATTTTCTTTTTTATCGGCCAAGCAATGTCATATAAATGCTTGAACGTCGATGTTTCCGCTGTGGCTCTGACCACTGCCTTCGCTAACTCTTCAGCCCCTTTGCCGCCATCAGCCCAATGGGTTGAAACCGCGGCATCCAACGCACCAACCTCTCGGGACCGCTCTCGAACCCATTCCAGCTCAGCCACAGAATCATCGATGAACGCATTGACCGCCACCACCACAGGCACCCCATGGGCCTTCACGTTCGCAATGTGTTGCTTCAAGTTCGCAAAGCCTTTTACCAATGCCTCGTGATTAGGTCCGGTAAGTCCTGCCGGAAGCGGGGCTCCAACCTTGACCACCCCTCCGCCACCGTGAAGCTTGAGTGCACGAAGCGTAGCTACCACCACGGCCGCCGCTGGCTTGAATCCTGAGAGGCGGCACTTGATGTTGAAAAATTTCTCAGCCCCGAGCTCACTCCCGAATCCAGCCTCCGTAACGACATAACCCGCACAACGCAATGCGATGGCATCGGAAAGAATCGAGCAATTCCCGTGGGCGATATTACCGAATGGGCCCGTATGCACGAACGCCGCAGTTCCTTCGAGCGTCTGAACCAAGTTCGGCAGCAACGCTTCTCTAAGCAAAGCTGCCATGGAGCCGGCACATCCAAACTCTTCTGCTCGCACTGGTTTACCATCCGTTGTAAACCCAACGACGATCTGCCCGAGCCTGTGTCGTAGGTCGGCTTGACCCGAAGACAAAGCGAGCGTCGCCATGACTTCTGAAGCTTCCGTGATCACAAACTGGCCCATGCGACCAGCAGTCCCCTCTCCCAGCGAGATCTGCCGTAACGCCCTATCGCTGACTCCCACCGTCCGTGGCCATGTGATCCGATTCGGATCAACCTGAAGCGCATTCCCATGAAACAGGTGATTATCAACAAATGCTGACAAGAGATTGTGACTGGCAGATACGGCGTGGGCGTCGCCGGTCAGATGGAGGTTGATCTCTTCCATCGGAAGGACTTGCGCCCGCCCTCCACCTGTTCCTCCGCCTTTGATTCCAAACACCGGCCCCAACGAAGGCTGCCGAAGCGTGACGGCCGTTCGATGGCCGAGGCGGGAAAGCCCCATGGCAAGCCCAATGGAAGTTGTCGTCTTGCCTTCCCCGAGCGGAGTCGGATTGATGGCGGTCACGAGTACATACTTGCCGAGTGGTACAGGATGAAGCCGCTCAAGTACGTCAAGAGAAACCTTCGCCTTCAGCTTTCCGTAGGGAAGTAGCTCGCTGGCCTGGATACCGAGCTGGTCAGCGACATCCTGAATTGGACGCGCCTTTACTGATCGGTTGATCTCAATATCTGACATAGATCGAGTAACGGCATGATCTATACCGCCTTAGTCGCGCGGCAGTATAGCATAGGAGTTGAGTCGATTTGGTGCGTGTTGTTTGGATAGGAGGGGTGAGTTCAATTTGGCCTCGTCATGAACCGAATCGGTTGATGACGAGCGGGTGAGCGAAGCGGGAAACCTAACGAGCTATTCGAGGATATACTTTACCGGGTCTAGTGCTTGACCATGAACCTTGACCATGTAGTGCAAGTGGGGCCCCGTGGCTAGCCCTGTGCTACCGACTAAGCCAACGACTTCTCCACGCTTCACTCGCTGCCCCTCTTTGACTAATGCCTTGGCTAGGTGGCCATAGAGAGTTTCAATACCGAATCCGTGGTCGACTTTCACGACATTTCCCAGCTTAGGGTCGAAGCCGACTGCTGTGACTCGTCCTTGAGCTGGAGCCTGAACCGGCGCATTGGCAGCAGCTCCGATATCTAGCCCATCATGCCAAGCGGGCTTTTCTGTGAATGGGGAAACCCTAGGCCCGAATCCAGATGTCACCCAGCCCTTCACTGGCCAAATGGACGGGGTTGCTGCCCATCGAGAAGATTTCTGTTCGGCAGCTAATGACAACTCCTTAAGCGATTGTTCCTGGATCGCAGCTTCTTTCGACAGCCAATCTATACCGTCTTGGATTGAGGTGATCATTTCTTGCTCGGTGGGACCGTTCGAACCGGCCGATGAACTCGTTTGGCCAGTCAGATCACTCTGACTGGTTTCCACTGAACTGATGTGCTGGGCTCCAGCAACATCCTTGGGAGTCTTCTCAGAGGTAGGAAGAGTATTGCCGTCAGGAAGGGGAACATCCACACCACCTCGACCATTAGCCATATCCCCTGTTTTAGGGGCTTCAATTCCTAGCATGACACGAAGTCGCTGATTGACCTCCTTCATGCTCGTTAAACGCTTCTTCAGATCGTCTACGGCGCTAGAAAAGGCTCCTGTCTGTTCCCGCGCACTCATGGCTTCTGCACGGAACGCTGAGAGTTCCCAGACTTCGCCGGTTCTAATCACGTAATGTGAGATGACAAGAATATCGACTAGGACGAAAATAGCTCCGACTATCAATAGCTTACTGACAAGTTTTCGAGAGAAGCTAAACCGCAGCGGCTTGGCTGTTGAGCCACGAAAGATCACGACTGTATAGGCATCGCTGTCTTCTGCGCCGTTCATTTGTCCCATGCACTTCACCCCGCAGCTGAATGCGCTCCTCCGATTCCTAACAAGAACTCACAGCGAGTGTACCGATCCAGACCACTTCAGTCAACCCCTCACCCTGGTGATGAAAAATCCCTCTTCACATCTATTAGTTGTGAGTCTCACTGCACACCCATCCAATATATTGATCGAGGCCTTCCTTAACCGGCAGCGCGATGATTTCAGGAGTCTCATATGTATGCATCGCCTTGATCGCTTTTTCGAGTGCACGATACCGAGGTCTGGTGGACTTCAATATGAGGAGAGCTTCTTGTGCTTTGACAACTTTTCCCTTCCACCGATAAATCGATTGAACCCCTAGGATGATATTCGCACAAGCAGCCAGCTTCGCATCTACCATTTCTTTGCCAATCCTCACCGCTTCTTCCTTATTTGCCGTCGTAACCAAGATAACGAGTACATGCCCTACTGATTTATTCATAAGTAATGTAACCAATGTAAGGCAGCCCTATCGCCTTGCAATGGCCCCTGGCATTCTCTCTTGATAGAATGGTAGAGCAATTCCTGGACCTACCAGGTACTACGTATGAAAACCAATTACTATAACAATTTATCAATGTCTTACGATCTTATGCTTATCAACCTAACTAACCAGTGCCTGTTTTCTTTCATGTCTAAATTGAGTTGCTATAACCACAAAAAGACCGGATGTTGACAAAAATGTGCACCTTTTGCCCTCTCTTTTCTCAGGAAAGAGACGGATACCACCTCATCAGTTGACTGCTCCCTATCTCAGAAAAGGCTTGACCGAAAGCGTATCGGACTCATTGACAGGCTTTTCGCTTCTCACATAGTATGTTGTCCTCAAGCGAGGAGGTTATTCAATGGGCATTGCCATTTCCCCGAAAGAGCTGAAAACAAGACTTGATAAAGGCGACAAATTAGTACTGGTTGATGTGAGGGAGGAATGGGAATATTCCCTTGCGAAACTGGATGGCTCAATCCTTATTCCCCTCGGAACACTCCCTCAATCGCTCGCTCGGCTGAACCGCGACTCGGAGATCATTGCCATCTGCCACCATGGCATGAGAAGCGCCGATGCGACTAATTTCCTGATTCAACAAGGATTCACGAATGTGAAGAATTTGGTGGGGGGAATTGACGCCTGGTCGACCCACGTGGATGGAACCGTTCCTCGATATTAACCCAGCAGCCCACCAAAGCCCGTGGCACACTTGCTCTACCCCCTCTGCATGGACGGCACGGTCGATACTAATTCATGCGCTCGCGGAAATAGTCAACGGTGCGCTTGAGCCCTTCACCGAGTTCGGTTTTCGGCTCCCAGGACAATTCTCGACGGAGCTTGCCCGAATCAATCACGCTACGCGCCTGTTCACCACTTTTGGCTGGGCCATGAACTTCCTTGCATGTCGAATTCGTGTGGGTGATTAAAATCCTGAGCAAATCATTGATTGAGGTTTCTTCCCCCGTTCCAACATTATATGTCCCTTGCGTTTCCTGACCCATCACCGCAAGGTTTGCCTCAACGATATCTTCGACATAGACGAAGTCTCGCGTTTGCCGTCCATTCCCGTTGACGATCGCTTGCTCGTTATTCAGCAGCTTCTGAATAAAGATCGCGACCACGCCAGCTTCTCCATCAGGATCCTGACGTGGACCATAGACATTGGCATAGCGCAGACTTACCATTTGAAGTCCGCTCACTCGTTGATAGTAGGATAGATACTGCTCCCCGCACAGCTTGCTGATGCCGTAGGGCGACAGAGGCCGCGTGACATGGGACTCGGGGGCAGGATAGATCTCCTGCTCGCCATAGATGGCTCCACCAGAAGAAGAAAACACCACCTTCCGCACACCATGCCTGACTGCTTGCTGCAGCACGTTCAGTGTTCCAAGGACATTCACCTGGGCATCGAAGACTGGATCTTCCACAGATTTGCGAACGTCCATCTGTGCAGCAAGATGAATGACAATATTCGGCCGTTCGTTGCGAAACACCCGTTCAAGTCGCCAACTCTGAATATCTAGCTTGCAGAAACGAGCGGCGCGATTGAGGTTTCGCCGCTTCCCCGTGGACAGATTGTCCACAACAACAACTTCGTGCCCTTCTTGGACAAGACGATCGACCAAATGCGACCCGATAAAACCGGCTCCTCCGGTCACGAGTACCTTCATGCATGCCCCCATCGCCTATGAAACCCTGCCATCATCTGTCCACCGCCTACTCGATCAGGTTGAGATCTCGCGTGCAAAACCAACAAGAATCTCCCGATTTCCTTTTCGCCCTATCACAGGAGAATCGAGCAGGCCTCTCACCTGAAGCCCCAAATGGGCAGCACAAGCAATGACCTTCTCAGTCACTGCCTCGCGCTGCGCATCATCTCGCACGATGCCGCCTCGTCCCACCTGACCCTTACCAACCTCAAACTGTGGCTTCACTAACACCACGACCATTGCGGAGCTATTGAGCAGGTGGACGACCGGGGGCAATACCAGCGTCAAAGAAATAAAAGAAACATCGATCACCGCCAGGTCAATCGGTTCAGGGACCGCTGCACGGTCAACATACCGAATGTTGGTCCGTTCCAGCAAGACAACACGCGAATCTTTACGGAGCCTCCACTCAAACTGTCCATACCCCACATCGATGGCATAGATGCGGGTGGCTCCTCGCTGTAACAAACAGTCAGTGAACCCACCGGTCGAACACCCGACGTCCAAACCGATTGTGCCTCTTGGGTCAATGTGAAAGGCATCAAGCGCCGCGGCCAATTTGTCACCTGATCGACTTACGAACAACGCGGGCTGCACGATCTCAATCCGCGCATTCAGCGGCACCAACTTCGCAGGCTTATCCACCATGATTCCATCAACCGATACTCCACCCGCCAAAACCATTCTGACCGCGGCCTCCCGACTCGGCACCAACCCCAGAAACATAAGCACACGGTCTAACCGTTCTTTGTGAACACGAGGGGGGAGGCCATATCGACTAGGAGAACCACTCATCGAGACATGGGCGGAAATAGAGGCCTGCACTAGGGAACCTAGGAGGACGGTTCATCGGCTGCGTCGTCTGGAGAGTAGGCGTGGATTCGTTTCTTGCCGTTCTTATCTTGCACGAGCACTTCAACCTTATGTTCGGCCTCCTCAAGAATCTTGAGACAATTCTTAGAGAGACGGATGCCCTCCTCGAAGATCCTGAGCGATTCGTCCAGAGGAAGATCGCTTTTTTCCAGCTCACCAACAATGGCTTCCAACCTCGCCATCGCCTGTTCAAATTTCACAGCTGCCACAACACGCCTCGTTATTATTCATAGCTATGTGGAGGCCCATTATACTCGACCGCACAACGATTTCAAACTGAGGAATCATCAAACACCTGCGTGACAGTGCAACTTAATCGCCCGCTTGCCAATTGAGCCTCCAACTCCTGTCCAATCCTCACGTCGTTTGCTCGATGGAGGATTTGACCAGCAGGGACCGTTTGAAGAATACTGTAGCCACGTCCAAGAATCGCCAAGGGACTCAAGGTATTGAGCTGCGTCAGCGTCGCGTGGATCCGGTGACGATGCTGCGTCAACCTCACCCCCATCTGCCTTTCAAGGCGCTTCGAGAGTTGCGGGACTGTCGCCAGACCTTGCGTGATCACGAGAATAGGATTGAGGCCGAATAGATTCCGCTGCACCTCGTGAACCCGTTCACGCCCGGCCGAAAGCAATTGTTGGACCATCTCGCGCAATCGATCCACCATATCATCTGTCCGTTGCGCCGCTTCCTGGAGGCGAAAGCGTACATCCGTCACCCCTCGAATTCCGGAATCAAGCCGCTGCCGCTCGAAGGCACAATGCCGGAGCATCACCAGTCCCAGACGGACCTTTAGCTCCAGCAATCGTTCCACGACCTCAGCCAACACCGGAACCACAGCCTCCGCTGCCGCTGACGGCGTCGGCGCTCGGAGATCGGCGACGAAATCGACAAGTGTCACATCGACTTCATGTCCGACAGCCGATACCACTGGGACATGGGAATCCGCAATGGCACGCACCACGATCTCCTCGTTGAAACTCCAGAGGTCTTCCAGTGATCCTCCGCCTCGCCCGACAATGATGACATCCACGAAACCAAGCTGGTTCAAGGCAGTCAGCGCCTCAGCAATTTCCCGCCCGGCACTCTTCCCCTGGACTTGAACCGGAGCGATAAGAATATGGAGCGTTGGCCAGCGTCGCCGAAGAACAGCCAGGATATCCCGAATGGCTGCACCGGTCAGCGATGTAACGACACCCACCACCCGAGGAAATGTCGGGATCGCCTTCTTTCTGTCCTGATCGAACAGTCCCTCCGCCGCCAATCGTTCTTTCAATTGTTCAAATGCCAATTGCAGCGCGCCGATTCCCTTCGGCTCCACCGTGTCGAGCACGACCTGATATTCTCCGCGAGGTTCGTAGACCGTGAGCCGCCCCCGCACAATAACTTGTAGCCCTTCTTGCAAGGCAAAGCGCAACCGCACCGCGGTGGATCGGAACAGCACCGCGCGAATTTGACTCGTCTTGTCCTTGAGCGTGCAATAGACGTGTCCCGACCCGGGAGCACGGAGATTGGAGAGTTCACCTTCTAACCAGACGTCGGAGAATCGCTCTTCGATTGAGCTGCGCAGCAGCCCCGTCAACTCCGAAACCGTTAAAATCCGGTCCGGATGAGCAGCCTGAGAGGGGATAGCGGGGAAACCGGGAAGGCTCGTGGTGGGCCTCCTTTAGTCAATGATGCGAAATCGTTCGATCGACAGCGCCTTGCCGAGTCGCGCATCAAGTTCGAGCAGCACCGCGCAAAAGACGGAGGGACCCGAGGCCACTTCAAAGCGCCGTGGCATCCCGGTCATGAACTTTTCGATCGCCAATTCTTTCTTCACCCCGATTACGGAATGGAGCGGGCCGGTCATCCCAATATCCGTCACATATGCGGTCCCCTTCGGGAGAATCTGATCATCGGCAGTTTGCACATGGGTATGGGTACCGACCACGGCAACGACCTCTCCGTCCAGATAGTGCCCCATCGCCATTTTCTCTGATGTTGCCTCAGCATGCATGTCAACAATCACGGCAACAGTTCGTGTCTTCAGTGCGGCTAATTCTTTTTTGGCCACCTGGAACGGACAGTCCAAAGTCGGCATGTACGCCCGCCCCATCAGTTGGAGAACGCCGAGCTGCTCTCCGCCGGCCGACTCGACCACCACGCTCCCATGACCCGGCACACCATCTGGATAGTTAGCCGGCCGAAGTAGGCGAGGTTCTCGCGGAAAGTAGTCGAGAATTTCCTTTTTATCCCACGCATGATTCCCGGTTGTAATAACCGCGAGCCCGAGGTCGAACAACTCTTCTGCCAACTCGGGCGTAATGCCAAACCCGCCGGCCGCGTTCTCTCCATTCCCGATAACGATGTCGATTTGCCGCTGAGCTACCAGCCTGGGAACAGACCTGGCCAATGCACGGCGCCCAGGCTCACCAAAAATATCGCCAATGAAGAGGACCTTCACTTGGCATACTCCACATACCGGCTCTCCCGAATCACGGTCACTCTAATCGTACCGGGATAGGTCAGTTCCTGCTCAATCTTCTTCGCCAAATCCCTAGACAGTTGGAACGACTCGGCATCGGTAATGTCTTCCTGTCGAACTATGACGCGGATTTCTCGGCCCGCTTGGATGGCATAGGCCTTCTGCACCCCTTTGATGGTCGTGGCAAGCGACTCCAGTTTCTCCAGCCGTTTGACGTAGGTCTCCAAGGCTTCCCGTCTAGCCCCAGGTCTGGCTGCGGACAATGCTTCAGCCGCAGCAACCAAAACTGATTCAGGACAGATCGGCTCCACTTGTTCGTGGTGCCCCGCAATGGCATTCACAATTTTCTCGCTCTCGCCATACTTCTTGGCAATCTCAGCACCCAGCATGGCATGCGGGCCTTCTTCTTCGTGACTGACGGCTTTCCCGATGTCGTGCAGCAGAGCCCCCCTCCTCGCCAACTTCACATCGAGACCAAGCTCCGAAGCCATGATGCCGCAAATATACGAGGCTTCACGCGAATGATAGAGATTGTTTTGTCCGTAGCTGGTCCGGTACTTGAGCCGACCGAGCACCTTGATCAACTCAGGGTGAAAGTCCGAAAGTCCCAACTCAAATATGATTTTCTCGGCCTCGTCATACATGAGCTTATCGATATCGACTTTGACTTTTTCAACGATTTCCTCGATCCGCGTCGGGTGGATGCGCCCGTCATGCATCAACCGCTCGAGCGAAACCTTGGCGATCTCGCGACGCAGCGGATCGAAGCCCGACACAATGACGGCTTCAGGCGTCTCATCGATAATCAGATCGATCCCGGTTGCGGCTTCGATTGCACGGATATTGCGCCCTTCCCGCCCAATGATCCTCCCCTTCATCGCGTCATTCGGAATTGGCACGACAGAAATCGTGGATTCGGAAACGTAATCGCGCACCACCCGTTGAATCGAGGTGGTAATGATCTCGCGCGCTTCCCGTTCCGCATTCTCTCGCGCCTCTTCTAACGTCCGCTTGGCATGCCCAACGGCCTCGAGCCGCGCCTGGCTTTCCATTTCTTGAATAAGCTGCTTCTTCGCCTCGTCGGCAGTCATCCCCGCGACGCGTTCCAATGCCCCACGATGCTCCTGCTCCACTCGAGCACAAGCCGCCTCCTTAGCCACCAACTTCTCTTCCCGCTTCGCCAACTCCAGATCTCGCTTCTGAGCCTCACTATCACGCTTGTCTACTGCACTAATCCGTTTCTCGAGGGCCTCATCTCGCTGGATCACACGCTTTTCTGCGACGGCGAGCTCGGCCATCTTGGCCTTTTGCTCCTTCTCGAGCTCCGCTTTCGTCTGCAGCACAAGATCCTTCGCTTCAAGCTTCGCTTCTTTGACGATATTGTCAGCCTCACGCTGGGCATTCTGCGCGACCTGGCGTACCTGCTCCTCCTCCTGAGTCCGCTTCGCAGTGCTCGATGAGCGACGGATCAGCTCAAAGAGCCCGATTCCGAACAACCCTCCAACGAGTCCTGTCAACAGATAGGCAATAATTGAAGTCGAAATTGGACTCACCCCCTTACAGTCTCGAGACGAGAAGAATCCTGCTTCTCAGCCTCGTCTTGGTACAAGGTTAGTCGACGGTCCTGAATGAGAAGGGAGCGCAGCGGGAAGAAAAGGGAATAGGAGAGGACAACCAGAACCGCGGGCTACAAATTTATTCCGAGAACGGACTCCCCAGGGATGGATGCCTTGCTGGATTGAGATAACGAGTACGCCCTGTGCAGGACAGATCCCACGAAGTCCATCTACCTCGGTACTCTCTCATCCGCATGAGAGGATTCAGCGTGCGAACCGGAAGCAGCCGCTGGCCGTTTCCGCAGACCGCACTCCCTGACGGTAGCATGAACTCCATGGCCTTGCCCAACATCTCCAAGCGGTTATACATGAGGTGGACGAACCCTTGTGCACATTCTAACTGCCGCAATTTCGCCAGCATCGAGAACCCACATCCATTCTGCGGTAATCGCATCGTAATCCCGGATCACTGAACCGGTTCGAGTATGACCTATACGCATCCCTATCGTAGAATCCACTACGTCCCGACCCACACAAACCACGATAACAAAGGGGGCCGCCCTTTGCAAGCTGAATCTAGCGAAAGAGCGAGGTCGGTACCTGCTCCTCAATCGATTCCATGAGCGAATTCATCCGTCGCTCGACATCCGCCTCACCCTGAGCACGCTTCCGTTCGAGTTCAAACAACTGGTGGGCCAAATTGAGAGCAGTCAGCACTGCAAGTTTGGAGGGGGTCGTTGTATTCATTCCCTCTGCAAGATGGCGCATCTGGCCATCTACAAAGCTTGCGAGGCGCCGGACATCACCCTCGTCCGCCTCCCCACGAATCGCGTATCGTTGGCCATAGATTTCCACGTCAATAGTCTTAGTCAAGGGCCACCTCCTTACGTTCTTCAAGGCACTCCAACAACTCGATGTCGCCGAGGACTCTTTCTATACGAGACTTGATATCGGCACGCTCTTGCTCCCACCGTCGATTTGAATCATCCTTCACCGCAAGTCGGTGTCGAACAATCTTTAGTTCTTCTTCAGCTGCTGCATGCTTTTTCTTCAGCTCTTGAACGAGCTTAACCAGATCTCTAATACGACTTTCGAGCGCATCCAATCGATCGAGTGCCATTCCCTCACTCTCTTCCTTAAGAAGCCACTACAGGTTGTGGTGCACTATAGAAACTTGTCTAGATCTTGTCAAGAATTAGCCATCATGAGGCCTTGTCTAGCCGTATGTATTCTCGGTAGCTGCGCAGAACGCGCTTCACATACTGCCGCGTCTCCTGATACGGGATCAATTCGATGAACTCATCCTGACTTCGCCCGCGGTGCAGCGCAATCCAGCTTCCGACAGCCATTGGCCCTGCATTGTATGAGGCAATTGTGAGCGCGACATTTCCAGAAAACTGTTCGAGTAACTGTTCGACATAGTGGACGCCAAGCCGAATATTGGTCTCTTGATCAAAGAGGTCATCCCGTCCAAGGACGGGAAGCCCGAGTCGCTGCGCTACATTATTTGCAGTTCCAGGCATCACCTGCATCAGGCCAATCGCACCCACCCTCGACACAGCCTGCCAATCGTACTGACTCTCCTCTCGAATGATCGCCGCCACCAGATATGGGTCGACACGGCTCGCGCACAGGCCCTTGATCGTGGGGAGGAGACCTGTCGGATAGGCCACCTTCCACAGCGACGGGTCGACGATACCGCCGGTTTGCTCCAATTTATCTCGGAACCTGGCCCTCGCGAGTCGGAGCGCATGGTGATAGGCACCAACCTCGTTCAACATCGTCGCAAGCGCCATGAGGACATCGGGGTCTCGGTTATAGCGATCGGTCAACCCCGCCAACTCATGCGCAGCATCCAAGTCCAAGCCCAGCATCTTGAGCTCAATGGCTCGACGGTACGCCGACTGCTGCTCGATTTCTGTCCTTGCAGGCATCGAGCGTGTGGCCTCACCATTCGCATGCGTACCTCCATCCACCGGGACAATCGCCGAAATCGGTTCTGATGTAGGGGATTCTGACAACGGGATATCGATCCGTTCGCGAGCCAGCTGGCAGTAATAGGTATAGACGTATCGTCGGCAAAGTTGCACGTACACATCACTAGCGTGAGGCTGCTGGCTCAATTCGGCCGCGCGTCCCATCCAATAGAGCGCCTGTGGCTCAAAATCGCCGTCGTGCTGATCGGCGAGTTGACGCAGCTCGTCACCCGCATCGCGATATCGCGCCATACGGTAATAGACCCAGCCCACGCGCCACCGTGCCTCGGCTCGCTGAGACGTCGGCTCTCCGATCTTTGCCACCTGTCGGTACCGCATAATCGCGTCGTCAAAGCGGCTCTGATCTTCCAACCACATCCCTGCGAACAAGGTGATCTGGCCCTTCTGCTCCGCAGAGAGA
>VBOM01000203.1 GCA_005877535.1 Nitrospirota bacterium
CGAACAGGCCTATGTGATCAAGGGGGATCTAGTGAACATCGATTATGCGGACTATATAGTCAAGGATAAGGATGGCAAGGAAGTCCGTGTGCATACAGATAGAAAGACCCAGATGATGGGACAACTCAAGAAGGGTGATCGTGTTGAGGTGAAGGTGGACGATCACGATAACGCGCTGTCGATTCGCTCACTCCCCTGAGCGGGAAGCCGAGCCGTACATTTGGACGCGCCAATCCAGCTTCATCATTTCTCTGCTCGTCCATTCACGGCGAATGTTCTTGGCCATGAGTTAGCCCTCCTTCTTCGTCAGCCGCGCCTCAAGGGTCGCGAGGATGCATCCCAACTGACGACGCCCGCCTCGTCCCCGGCGTCATCTGCCGCCAGCGCCGTCCTGAGCGCGTCGATGAGGTCCTGCTTCGTGAGTGGGCTCTTCCCCGCGTCGATGTCGGCGAGCAGCTCGTGCAGTCAAACCAAGGTATCCCCGTCCATGGTCAGCCCTCCTTCTGGCTGCACAGAAACTCCCGAATCAGCCGGCGCACAATCTCTGAGGCACTCACGCGGCTGCCGGTGTGATTCGTCTCAGCCTTCGCGATACGGTCCGACGCTTTCAGGTCCTTATCGTCCAGCCGCAGGGTCGTGCCTTTGAGTGCCTTCGCGTCCATGCCTCCGTTAAATTACTCCAGTAATATAGAAGTAAACACCTAATGTCGTGTCGCAGCCCTCGTCACGCGGCCCTGATTTCCCCCAGGCTACCGGTCGCGCCGTTGGCTGATCGCCCGTCCTGGGGCCATTGTGAAGGCCGGTTTTCTCAGCGACGCTCTCAAAAAGGCGAGAACGCTGCTGGCGGACGTTTTCAGCATATTGCTAAGAGTCACTCCGACATTGACCGTTCTACTGCGGCGAACGATTCGCGATCATCTGTGTCGTGCTAGGCCAGAAAAATCCTCACTGTATCCCAGCGAATACCCCTCCTGTTTTTCCGGGCCTGTGGCCTCGCATCTGGCTGCACCTTCTTCGCCTCGTCATGAACGGGAATGTCGGAGTGGCTCTTAGCAACGACCTATTGTCTGTGCTAGATTCACTCTGAGCTATGGCTCCTACACCACAGCATTTGGCACGGAAAGTGGCTCACTGTCGTTCGCTTCTCCTGGTCCTGCTCTGTTTAGTCGGCGCCGCCTGTTACACGACCGCCCAAACCGGCACAATCATCTTTGACGATTCTCGCGGAACCGTGTCTCTGCAAACGATTTCCGATCGGTCGTTTCAGGCCACTCATCCAATCAAGCTGAAACCAGCCCTTCTCGCCCAGCTATTGAAAGGCATGAAGATTCAGGATCATGATCTTGGACACAATCATGTCAATGGCCTTATGAATATGGACGCATGGCCATTCTATGCTTCCGTTCCCGTCTTCTCGGAAGATCAGATCCGGCTCCTCGCTCCACTGCTTGCCGAAGACTTACTTACCTCAGCACCAGATCAGTATGTCGAGTATGGTGTGCGGGCTACGCGCAAAGGTTCTGCATTAGAATCACCGACCACAGAAACCACCGCCGGTTCCCTCTACGCCTATGGCTGACACCTATACGTGATACTCTCTCAATATCGCTACAACCCGATGATGACGAACATGCGCGTGTTAGACATCTTTGGCCGATACCTTACACTCGATTATTCAGGCCTCCAGGACCGTACCCTGCTGTTCACTCCGAAAGCCGCCCAACGGGTCGATCGCATTGATCCGCCGATAAGGGGAAAGAAGAGCGACAGGTTTCTCGCCATCGATTATCAGTTGCTGCAACAGGCGTCGCCACCGGTAGCTACCACTGAGGAACCTGCGCCTCGGATGGAAAGCGTGGCCGAGCCGATTCGCGAGCCTCTATCAGGAACCAGTGCATCCGAAGCTCCGTGTCCTACCACAAAGGCCCGCTAGATACTTCTTTCTAACGGAGACACCTACTTCATCAGGAAGCACGGAGCCACAAATACGATCCTGTGTTTTAAGGAAAAGCCAACGAATGATGCGTTGGCGCTAGAAGCTGAGTTTGTGGCGAATTCGATCAGAGACAAATATGGATTAACCAAATGATGCGCAGCGTATGCAAGGCCATGTGAGTGATCTAAGCCGGTGAGCACCTATCCAAAGTACCAGCATTTCCCCTCTATCCCTCTTGCCTCTCTTCTCTAGCCCCTCCTACAATACGCCACCCTGCGAAGCCCCCATGCTCTTCACGATTTGGCCCTATCGTCGCTTCCCCGTGCTCTTCCCTGTCACTTATCACGCAGGCCTAACGCCGCCGCCGCTGTGACCACCACGTGTGGAGCACAAAGGCGATAAATGGGAGCAGCACAATCGCGAACACGATCACCGGTATGACCAGAATAGTGATATAGCGTTCCAACAGAGGCGGGGCGTCCATGCGTGGACCGACTCCAGAGGGAATGAACGTCTCTTTGGTCAATGGTAACGCGTCTATTCCAACGTGTAAAGTATCGACCTGATGGCACCAACGTCATCCACATGTTGGTCAAAAACGGCTGGTGTTGGTGGTATCGGAAATACGCGCCTAGGAATACCGAATTAGCGAGGCTCGAGCAGACTGCACGAGGAACGAAGCAAGGCTTGTGGGTGAGTCCGACGCATATCCCGCCGTGGCAGTGGCGGAAGAGAAAAGAGCGTGAGTAGTCAGGATTATTTCTTGGCGTTGGCGCGCTTGGATTCAGCCTGCGCCGAGGTCGTGCTACTGCCTGTCATCCTGGCGCTGTTTCTACAAATCCATGTGTTATTTTATGTGTCCTTGGCGACTCATAATGTGAGCTTTCCTGTCCTCTCGTGAGATGTATGTCTCCTCGCAAAGCTTTACCAGTCAATGGGTTACCTGTAACCCATTGAAAACACTTAGGTTGATAACTTACTTAGAAGGCTGATGCTCGATCCAACTGAGCTACGGGCGCACGTTTGTTTTCAATCGATTACAATCAGACTGCTTTGGTTTTTTATCGAGCAGTGTTCCCGGCGTGTTCTCTTAGAGGTATTTGTGAACCTTCTGAGCCATTTGCGTCAAGTCCTGCTCCTCAACCGCATTGTACCGCTTTCACATTTTCTCTGACTTATGCACAACGATCTTCATAGTTGTCGCCGTGTCTACCCCGCCCGTTTCAGGTTGGTTGAGGCACAATAATGCCACAAATCATGGAACCGACAATCCGTGGTCTCTGCTGCTAGTGCCGTTCTGAAGGACCGAGACACCCGCTGCGGTGGCCGATCTTCGTATTAAAACACATATCGTGTGGCAAGGCTTTTCACCTTCGCCAAATGTTGAAGCGTGCTCCTCACGTCCGGCGCCATCGGCACTTGTCTCGCACTCTGCGTCTTCGTATCAAGAGCCCGTAGGGTTGTGAGCCCCCGATCTGCCCGAACCGTTGTCATATCTGATAGGCCGTCAAGAAGACCGGGTTCAAGTGTGGTTTGGCGGCATCATACAGTCTTGCCCGCTCTTCGCCACTTAGTATCCCCGATCCGCAGACGCAGGATATGGCAGCCGTGTAGACGTTATAGTGAGCCGAGCAGAGCCGGCTGGATTGCGCCCAGGCTCGGATCCAGATGGAATCGAGGTCCATCTTCGCTGGTTACCCGACAAACCGGCGCGGCTGTATGAGGAGCTGGATGAGGTGATCCAACGGAGTTCCGAGTGACGCGAGCGAGAAGATCTGCAGCAGAGTGTGGCCGCCATTGGGCCGGTGATGAGTCGCACGGATTAGCCGAGTTGCCGAAGCTAAAGCCCGAAGAGGAGTCGGTCAGGCTTCTGAACATCATTCGGCTCATCCATGAACAAACAACACGGGCGGCCCCTCACCAAGGTGGGTGGTCGCCCGTGGATGGCGCTACAGCGCCGCCGCTCTTTCTCTGTCCAGTCGCCCGGCTGGCCTCGCGCTTCAGAATTCGGAGCGCAAGGTCAGC
>VBOM01000204.1:0-3114 GCA_005877535.1 Nitrospirota bacterium
CCCGCCAACACGGTCGTCGCAAACATGTCCCCGTTGTAGACGTGTCCCATTTCGTGGGCGAGGACGGCACGCACCTCCTGCTCTTGAAGATTGCTCAACAATCCAGTTGAGACGGCCACCATTGAGTTGTTCTTGCTGGGCCCTGTGGCGAAGGCGTTGGGATCGGGGGATTCGTAGACCCACACCTCAGGCATCGTAATGTGGAGCCGCTGCGCGATCTCCTGGACGGAGCCATAAATGACCTGTTCGGCTTGCGACCGGGGTTGGGTGATCTGGCGGCAATCCAACATGGCTCGGGCCATTTGTTTGGAGAAGGCCAAACTGATAAAGGCGCCGCCAAAGCCGAGGGCGAGGGCCCAGACTAACGAACTGAGGTCGACCGATCCTTGCAGATCGATTCCGAACATGGGCAGAACAAAATTAATTAGCAACGGCACGGTGAGCGAGAGTGTCACCATGATCAGGATGTTAGCCGCCAGCAGCAGGAACATGCCTTTCATCCACTTCATCGAGATCCTCCTTCACGGCCATGTTCTCGCCCTGTCATTCGGGCGAGTCACCAGTGAGAGTGATTATACTAACCGAATCGGCGAATTGCATCTCCATCGAGATTGCGTTGACGATGTGCTGAAAGAAATAACTCCCTTTATGCCAAGGTCAAGACGCCTCAACCCGCATTATTCATGACGGTTCGTCGCGAAATCGCGCAGTCGCCAAGCGAGACAGGCGCGCGGAGCCGCGAGGGAGGAAGGCATACTTGAAACAGTATGTTGACCGACCGAACGGCGAGCCCGCCTGCCTGGACACCGGGCCACCGCGTCCAGGCTTGTCGTAGCGGCGAATCCGCGATTGCAGCAGAAGCGCTCATGAATAATGCGGGTTAAGTGCCTGAAACTCCTTGACAAAGTTGACCCATTCCCGTCCTTCCTGTTAGAACTGGCTCACGCATCCAGGAGGTGACTATGCGGTTGCTCCACATGTTGGCGACCGTCGGGTTGCTGACATCGGTCGGCGTGACGATCGTTGATGCAGCAGAACCCTCTCAGTCCGGCCCTCCTCTGCCGGTCCCGGTGACGGCAGACGGGGTGCAGCGAGCCACGGTCACGCTCGATAGCTACTCCTATACCCCAAACCACTTGATTGTCGAAGCTGGAAAGCCGGTTGAACTGACGCTGACCAGTGTGACAACGTTTACCCCGCACAATTTTATCATCAAAGACCCAGCGGGAAGCCTATCCGTCGAACAGGATGTGAGTGCCGGCAAAACGGTTGCCATTACATTTACGCCGCCTCAGCCTGGCACATTTCCCATCTACTGCGACAAACGTCTCTGGCCGTTCCCCAGCCATCGCGACAAAGGGATGGAAGGATTTACTCAGCCAACTCAAAGGTCAGTTCGTGAGCGATCAGATTGCCTGGACTCAGGTGCGAGCAATCCAGCAAGCAGTAGGACCAATCCAGCAGAATGCTGCCGAACGTATTCTGCTTGAACGGCTGGAAGACTGCTTCAAACTCTTCCAAACATTTTCGCCGGACGATAGGCGTCGGGTCCAACGGCTCATGACGACACTGACGCAGGGAATGGAGATGGACCTCAGCGTCTTCCCCGGCACGTCCTCAGTAGATCTCACGGTTCTGAAGACGCTCGATGATCTAGACCGCTACACCTATTACGTCGCCGGCTGTGTGGGCGAATTCTGGACGGATTTAATGTGTGCGCACCGGAAAGCCTTGGCCTCATGGAAGGTGCGGGAGATGTCGGAGGTCGGCGTGAGATTTGGAAAGGGGCTCCAACTCACGAACATTGTGAAAGATGTCGCGCATGATCTCCAGAAAGGCCGCTGCTATGTGCCGGCACCCATGTTGGCCGAAGCAGGACTTACCGCACAGGACTTACTGGACCAGCAGAACCGAACACGTTTTCAGCCAGTCCTGAGAAAACTTGTCCGCATGGCGTTGGAACATCTTGACCAAGGCTGGCTCTACGCCATGGCGATTCCACGCTATGAAACTCGTCTGCGATTGTCCTGCATGTGGCCAATTCTCTCCGCCGGCGAATCGCTGAAGCTCGTCATGAATTCGCCCGATCTCTTGAATCCAGGCGTGAAAGTGAAAATCCCTCGGAGTAAGGTCTACCAGATCATAGCACTCACCACCTCCACAGGCGCCTGCGGCTACACCGGCACCGCCTACTGGGGGCGCTTGCGAAAGCAGATCATCTAAACAGCCTCTCGGTTTCTCAATGGCTAGACAATGTATTTATCCTGGCCCACACAGCGAAAACTTCTCGCCTGAACATTATCTGCCCGAGGCGATCGGTCGTTTTTCTGGGATGGAGTTGCTAAATGATCGCGTCCGCGAGGACTGCAATAAGGAGCTAGGTAGGCGAGTAGAGACTCAGTTTGGTCGTGCTGGTTCCACAGTCTTCTTTCGGTGGCTTATAGGTGTTCAAGGGAAGAATGGCCTTCCCCCCAATCCATTCTACAACCGAGCTGCGGGAGTGGATTCTTTGGTGATGATGGGAAAGGTTCCAGGTTGGCCATATGATTTACTTTGGGAGATTGAAGCTGGCAGTGAAGATGTGTTTCCACTCCGCCAAATAATATTCGAGCACTTTTTGGCTGGTATTCATCCCGTACCTCTTTTAGACAGCATGCGGGGTAATCCGGAAGTGCTCAGCCGACATCTTCGAGCGCATGGGATTGAAAATGCCAAACCAATCCACGCCATTGCTTTGCCTGAAGAAATTTTGTGGGTCGAAGACCTCATCCGATCGCTGGGATTTGACCCACCAGAAAACTGGACAACGACCGAATTTTCTCCGCAACAGATACAGCTTGTGTGAATGCTCATGCCGCAGCTCCATATTTCCGAGCCGTCGCGAAGATAGCTTTTCATTACACACTCAAGATGTTTCCTGAGCTGACAGGTCATGAACGTGAGTTTGATGGCATCAAGGACTTCATCTGGAACGGCGGAGAGATTTCGCGGTTTGTACAACAGCGCGAAGACCAATTTGTGAGAAATTTCCGACGAGGTATGAGACCCACTAAGTGGATGCACATTCTTGCCGCAGAACGAGGTGGTGGAATCATTACCTGCTATGTGCAGTTA
>VBOM01000204.1:3147-9107 GCA_005877535.1 Nitrospirota bacterium
GATGAACCAGCGTCGCGGCTTGCGTGGAGGCTCGGGGCGCCGCATATGCCGAGCAGATGCGACCCGATCCATCGTTCTCTCAATAAGGGTGTGCCAGGACCTTGGCGCGGACTTTCGCCGGATGAGCGAAATTCGTACGCCTGCTCTGTGGAGAAGGAAAGCTTGAACTGACCGAGTCCGCGAGGGAATTCCAGAAGGTTTCCGCCCCACAGAGCAGGCGTGCGCGCTCTGGAGGCGAGGAAGCGACAGGCCCTGTCACACCCGACCTACTTCTTTTGCGGCTCCAGCAACTTCTCCCCCTTTTTGAACACCCCGTAGATCGCCTGCGAGGGACAGGCATCCAGGCAGAGGCGACAACTTTCCAGGCAACGGGAAGGATCGAACTTGTAGGGAGGAGTCGAGAGCCAGGCGCCGGTCGGGCAGACCGGAACGCAGATGGCTTGATGGGTACAGCGGTCGGGATGACGGACGAGGTGATCGCGAATGATCATCATGGGTTTGACTCCTTCAAAGAGACCTTGGGAAAAGATCTCGAACATGTTTCTATCTGGGAGGTTGCTCACTTCCACTCCTTCACAAGTTCTTTCAACCGATCTTTCAATTCCGGAATCTGCTCCAGATTGTTGTGAATCGCTCCGAGAATCTTCTCGACCCTGGCTGTCTTCAACGCATCCTTATCTTTCTTTGCCAACCGATCATACTCCATATATGCAGCCGGGTGTTCTGGTTCGAGCTGCGCGCGGGCATCCACCAATGCCTGTCCCAGTTCCCAGGGTTCCGGGTTCAGCGGTGGACCCACGGTGAAGGAACCATCGGAAAAGACGACAACTGCTGCGTCTGGCTTACCGGTCAAGGGAATCACGGCTCGGACGGTTTTGCCTTCGCAGGCTTTCCAGTCCAGTGTCAGTCCAGGAAACTGTTTGGTGAAGGCCACCTTTTCCATGTTGGCCTTCCACTTGTCTTCGGTTGACATAGTCGTGTGTGACGCGGGAGGCCCTAGTCCTTCTTCAGCGGCGCGAGCTTCTCCGGAACCGGATGGTCCGGCATGAGCAACCGGCTCACGATCTCGCCCTTCATGACGTGCCGCTCCATGATCTCGGTCACATCGGCTTCCGTGCCGACCCAGTACCAGACACCTTCAGGATAGATCACGACACTGGGACCCATCTCGCAATGGTCGAGGCAGCCGGCCTTGTTCGCGCGCACGAGTCCTTTGAGATTCAGCCGTTTCGTTTCGCTCTTGAAATGAGCGTGGAGTTTCTCCGATCCCAAGTTCGCGCAACAGCCGCGTGGATCGTCCTTGGGGCGTTGGTTGATGCAGACGAAAATATGACGCTGAAACGGTGGCATGGTGCAATCGCGCTAGGCCGGCATGGTGGCCGTATTGAGCCGCCCCATCAGAAGCCTGACGTCATCGCCAGCAAGCAGCGGAGACTGTCCCTGCGCGGCATCCAGAATGGTCATGATTTCCCGCAGCCGCACGGACGCGCGGCGCAACTCGTCGCCCTTGGCAAGTTCTGACCCCTGACCGGCGCTCAGTTTGTCGTACTCGGCTCGAATATCGCGGAAATCCCGCTGCAGGTTCTTGTGCATCGAACAGGCTTCGCAATACCATTTGGGACTTTGATCGGAGGAAGGAGAGAGACGGTCATATGGACGGCCGAAGAAATCCTTGCCAAGTGAAAACTTCATGAGCGGGCCGCCGGTGGCTCCGCAGGCATGACACAATTCGTTCGAAGGGTCCATGTGCGCCTCCATACAATCCAAGGTCCCAGAAACGTGCGCATCTTACACCAGCATTCTCGGGAGTGTCCACCGAGCGAGGAGGTCGAATCGCGTGAGGAAAAGCTCATGAGAGCGTATATAATGGATCGACAAGCGTCATGCACAGTACGATCGGAGGGGAGTTCATGGTTATCGGGGTGCCGAAAGAGATCAAGGATCATGAGTATCGTGTCAGTGTCACGCCCGATGGAGTGCAGGCATTGCGTCAAGCCGGCCACGACGTCTGGATCGAACCATCGGCTGGAGTAGGCAGCGGATACTCAGATGAGGACTACCGGAATGCCGGCGCCACCTTGGCAGAATCAAAAGCGCAGCTGTTTCAACAGGCGACGCTCATTGTGAAGGTCAAGGAGCCGCTGCTTTCCGAGTGCCGCTTCTTCCGTCCGGGCCAGACCCTGTTTACCTATCTGCATTTGGCCTCCTGGCTGGACCTCACGAAGGCTCTCCTGGATACCACGATCACGGCGATTGCATACGAGACGATCGAGGCGAAAGACGGCACGCGGCCGATGCTCAAGCCGATGAGCGAAATCGCGGGGCGAATGTCGGTGCAGATCGGCTCACACTATCTGGAGAAGACGCAAGGAGGGCGCGGGCTCCTCTTGGCCGGTGTGCCTGGCGTGGAGCCAGGGAAGGTCGTGGTGCTTGGGGCTGGGGTAGTGGGTAGCGCGGCGACTCGGATTGCTGTCGGGATGGGGGCGCAGGTGACGGTGATCAATCTCGACCTTGAACGGCTCCGGGCACTCGACGAATTGTATCGTGGTCGCATCGTGACGCGTGCCTCCACGCAAGCAGTAATTGACGAGTCAGTGATGGCCGCAGACCTTGTAATCGGGGCGGTCCTCGTTCCGGGGGCTCGAGCGCCCAAGTTGGTTTCGCGTGGACTGGTGGCGCGCATGAAACCAGGAGCCGTGGTGGTGGACGTCGCGGTTGATCAAGGAGGCTGCTTTGAGACCACGAAAGCCACGACCCATTCGGACCCGGTCTATGCGGTGAACGGAGTGCTCCATTATTGTGTGGCCAATATGCCGGGGATTGTTCCGTACACGTCAACTGCCGCGTTGACGAATGCCACGCTTCCGTACCTTCTGCGTCTGGCCTCGCAGGGAGTGGAAGAGGCCGTGCGGGCAGACGCGGGACTGTCGAGAGGGGTGACTCTGTCTGGCGGCAAGATTACCTGTCGAGCGGTAGACGATGCCCATGGCTTGCGTTTCGACCCCCTGATGTAAGACAATCCTCCCCTCGCTTCGTGGTTCTGTTGATTTTGTCGGGGCGTAGCGCAGCCCGGTAGCGCACTGCGTTCGGGACGCAGGGGTCGGAGGTTCGAATCCTCTCGCCCCGACCAAACCAAGCTTGCTCGACCCGGAGCCTATGTTTCTATTGAGGCTATGGGATAAACCCCTCCAGCGGTTCATTCCTCCCTAATACCAAGCATGCTCGTGCCGCCAGCCTCAGTTCAGGACCACCAGGCAATCACCTTCTGAGTGTCGTCTCTCATTCCGCGGAGCTCATGCCGAGGATCGGAGGAATCTCTCCAGCAATTAGTCGTGAAGTTCCAAAGCACGAGCGTAGGACGTTGGAGCTGTTGCGCCATGCTGCCGTGCATCGAATCTCCTCAAGGGTTTCCATTTTTCTCTCCAGAACCGTTGTGTGAAATGCTCTCGCGCGGAATCGCAAAACGCGTGACGCCTCTGCGGAGGTGTGAGAGTATCCGTTCGTTGGATAGGCATCGTTGTAACGCGCGGTCTGTCTAACCCGGATTATTCATGAATGCCGTCGCGAGGCGTTCGAGACCGAAGCCCGCCGGGGCTTCTCGCAAGTAAGACCGACGTAAGCGAACGCTCAGTCCGTCGAGGATGCCGAACGAGAAAAGCCCCGCAGGGAGAGAGGATCGGACGACGTAGCAGGTTTTCATGAATAGTCCGGGTTAAGTCTATGACCGAACCGATTGAACCGGCAGCTCTCCGAGCGAGGCTGTTTGTGAAGGGAAAGGTCCAAGGAGTCGGGTATCGAGCGTTTGCGGCTCGCGTCGCATCGCAACGAGGACTCTGCGGAGGTGTCAGGAATCTCGATGATGGCCGAGTCGAACTTGAAGTTGAAGGCCCCAAAGACCAGATTTTGATCCTGATCGAAAACGTAAAGATTGGGCCGCCGGCGTCGCGAGTGGCAGTAGAAGCCTTCGTGAATAATGTGGGTTAAGCGAACCAGTTAGGAGTGACGGAACCTATGGCGCGAGGAGGCGAGGAGTTACACCATCTCAGCGAAACGCGCCGACATGTTGTCGACCATGACGACGAGGACACTGCCGCGTCGTCTGGTGCGGACGAGTCGCCCGCCGGCAAGGAAAAACCGAGTCGCCGCTCCGAAGGATTGGATACCCTCAAGTGCTACTTGCGCGAGATCCGTCACTCGACCTTGCTGACATTTAAGCAAGAGCAGCAACTGGGCAAGCGGGTCATGGCGGGGGACGAACAGGCGCGCCAAGAGATGATCGAGTCGAATCTCCGTCTGGTGATCAGTATTGGTAAGCGGTATATGCATCGAGGCTTCCCCTTCTCCGATGTCATCGAAGAGGGCAATCTTGGGCTTATCAAGGCAGTCGAAAAATTCAACTATAAGCGCGGGTTTCGCTTCAGCACCTATGCGTCCTGGTGGATCCGGCAGTATATCGAACGAGCGATTATCAATCAGGGAAAGCTCGTGCGATTGCCGGTACATGTGGTCGAGCGGCTGAATCGTTACCTTGCCAAGGCGGAGCAGCTCGTTCAGGAACTCGGACGAGAACCGACTGCGTCGGAAGTAGCGGCACGGATGAAGACAACGGACGAAACAGTGTTGGACCTCAAGCAAGTCGTCCGTACGACCTGTTCGTTGGACAGTCCAATCAATGAGGGCGGGGATACGTTCTTGCGCGATGTGATTGAGGACACTTCATGCGTTTCGCCCGCCGATACGGCCGAAGGGGTGATGCGTCGGACGGAGATGATGAAATGGGTGCAGGAGTTGCCCGAGAAGGAGCAAACTGTTATTATGGCGCGGTTTGGGCTTGATGGGAGTGAGGCCAAGACGTTGGAAGAAATCGGCCGGGAGATGGGGTTGACCCGTGAGCGGGTCCGGCAGATTGAAATGGCGGCCTTGGGGCGTTTGCGCCATACCATTGAACGCAGAACCATGACACAAGCAGATTTGCTCTGATTGATGCCTCCCGTCAACTATCGTTCCCTCATTCGAGAGGTCCCCGATTTCCCCAAGCCCGGTATTCTCTTCTACGATATCACCACGCTGCTCAAAGACACCCACGCCCTGTCATCGATTGCCGATGAGTTGACCGCCTACTATAAGGGGCAACGGATCGCCAAAGTCATCGGCATTGAATCGCGCGGGTTCATTTTCGGTGGAATACTGGCGAACCGGTTGAGCGCCGGGTTCGTTCCAGTCCGGAAGCCCGGCAAGTTGCCCGCCGACAGTTTCGAGGTCAAATACAGCCTCGAATACGGCTCCAACTCCCTTTTCATCCACCGTGATGCGATTGCTGTGGGGGAACGGGTGCTGATCGTGGACGACCTGCTGGCCACAGGGGGCACAGCGGCCGCAACGGTGTCTCTCATTCAGCAGTTGGGAGGCGAGATCGCCGGGCTCGACTTTCTCGTGGAACTCCAGGGCCTTAAGGGTCGAGATAAACTGGTCGGCCACCCCATCCATTCGACAATCCTCTATCCTTAGCGGCTCTCAGCCTCTTCCCCACAACCTCTTGTAAAGGCGGGAGCGCCGTGCTATGAATGCCGCACTTTTTCAGGCTATTCGATGTTCACCCCAGGAGTAGGACCCGCCATGGCAACAAAAACCCCCGCCAAGAAGAAACCGGCAGCGAAGGCCAAGGTGCGGGCGAAGGTCGCGAAACCAGCGAGTAAACCAAAGCGCGTTCCGGTTGTGGTCCTCGAAAAACCTATCAGCATGGCCGTCTCTCCCTTGGCGGCCAAACCAAAAGAATCGGCTAAGGAACGCGAAGACCGGGAGCGTCGGCGCCAAGTCCTCCATCAGATGTTGATGCGGAAGCGCCAGGAAATTATCAAAGAGATTGAGGGGAGTCTGGGCCAATCCCTCACCGAAGATAAACAGCGGCGGCTTGAATCTGCACGCGACGTCGGCGATCAAGCCCTCATGGATCTCGATCG
>VBOM01000017.1 GCA_005877535.1 Nitrospirota bacterium
CCCCTACCATGCTTGCCACCAGCGCCGACCTACAAACACTCGTGGAAGCTAGGCAGAATCTGACCGCCCTTGATCTGCCCATCCTCCATGGGTGGCGACGAAAGCTGGCTGGGGAGCTATTATTACAAGTTTTAGATGGGGCGGTTACAGTCACAGTAGACCGAATCTCCGGTGCCCTCCGGATGATCCAGGGACGTCCCTCGAACGCTTCAAGCTGACGAACCGACTCTTCCCCTGCCTGAAACTAGCTCATTTGATTGTTCAAAAACGGCCCTGACTCAGCCCACACCGTCACGACTCTCTTGCAAGGTGGCCGTTGGGAGCCGAATTGCCCTTGGAAAAGCCAAGGTTTTAGAGGGTCGTTGTTTTATCGCCTGCTACAGCCTCCTCCCCAGACAGGGACAGGCGGGTATGGATCTGGCAGTCCTCTAGAGGCCCCCAGTCCACTCTATACACAGGTAGGAGCCATGATGAACCAGCTCTGGAAATCCATCCTCGCGGTTCTCTTCCCTGGGGGGATAATTTTTCTCATAGCGATTGGATTTCTTCGTCCCCAGGGACTCCCAATGTGGCTGCAGCAGCCCATCGCAGCCCTGCCGTATATTGTCCTCATATTTGGGCTCATCTTCGGCTGGTACTTTGCCAGCAGTCGCATGATCCTCTCCCTGCTCGTGCTGGCACTCGCGGATCGAGCCCTGGTACTGTTTCCCAGCACCGATGCGGATCAGGCGGCTCTCAGTCAGACGATTGTCGCCATCACCGCCTTTCTCGTCCCTCTCAATCTTTTAGCCTTTTCTATCTTCAAAGAAGATTCCCTCACGACCCTTCGCGGCGTGTTGCGTGTGCTGCTCGTCTTGGTCCAACCCTTTCTGCTGCTATGGCTCTGCCTCCCGGATCAGCATGACCTGGCCTCTGCCTTCACATGGGAGTACATTCCCTCGCTGTACATGGAATGGACGCCGATTCCACAGCCGGCCCTGTTTGCCTTTGCCACAGCGTTGCTACTGCACTTCATACGATTCGCTCTTCATCGTGACCCACTGGAGGGAGGAGCAATCTGGGCTCTGGTTGCCATTTTCATGGCCTATCATACGAGTCGCTACGGCTGGCAGGCGACAAACTTTTTCATGACGGGCGGACTGATTCTCTTCGTCACATTGCTTCAATCCTTCTATCAGCGGACCTACCGCGACGAGCTCACCGGCATTCCTGGTCGCCTGGCCTATGAAGAAGCAATCGGGCAACTCGGGAAAAGGTTTTCCGTCGCAGTCATCAGCATCGACCAGCTGACCCAGTATGCCAATATCCACGGGAAACCTGTCGGCGAACAAATTCTGAAACTGGTCGCACCCAGGGTTCATGCCGCTTGTTCTGATGGGCAGATCTTCCGTACGACAGGAGAGGAACTCACCGTACTGTTCCCTGGAAAGTCAACCACAGAGACTTTGGGGACGCTGGAGACCGTCCGGAAAACGATCGAAGCCATCAGTCTGTTCCTCCGAGGACGAAACAGGGTCTGGGAAAAGCAACGAGGAACCCAAAAGACCGGATCACGCGACCAAGCACTTCCGATTACCCTGAGTATTGGCGTGGCAGAAAAAGTGAGCGACAGCGCGACGCTGACTCTGGTGATCAAGGCGACCTACCGCGCCCTCTATGAAGCCAAAGGAGCGGGAGGGAACGTCGTGAAGCGGGGAGGGGCGGCGATTGAGCCGGTACGACGGCCTCATGCCGGATCAGGAAGAGTCGTCACGAGTGGAGAATACGGAACGTAGCCCTGGCTAGTAGGTTGTTAAACACTATGATGGGCGGGTGGAAAGAGCAATTGTTTCAACAGCCTGCTAGAGAAGTTCTTTCACAGACTCCGCCGGTCTGGCCAAGATCACCTTCTCGCCCTTTTCGACAATCGGACGCTGAATGAGATCCGGATGGGCTAGCATCATATCAAGCCATTCATCATCCGAAATATTCTTTTTCGCTAAACCGAGCTCCTTGTAGATGTCCTCCTTGGTTCTCAGAATATCCTTCGGCGAGAGACCCGCCTTCTTTAAAAGGTTCCTGAGTTGCGCCTTAGTGAAGGGCTTCTCGTAGTAGTTGATGGCAGTGAAGGACTTGCCGCTCTCTTTTAACAACTGCACCACCTGACGGCATGTGCTGCAGGTTGGTTTCTGGTAAATCGTCACCTCAGCCATGTTCAAACTCCTTGTCTTAGCCTCGACTATTCATGCATACCTGCTACGTCGTCCGATCATCTCGCCGGCGGGATTTTCTCGTTCGGCCTCCTCGACGGACTGAGTGTTCGCCTACGTCGACCTTATTTGCGAGTAGCCCCGGCAGGTTTCGGTTTCAAACCCTTCGCGACGGCATTCTTGATTAATTGCTGGTTAGCGTTTCGTCCGCCTTGACGCCATTTTTACCCGTGTGATACACGGGTCTCATCTTATTCACTTGAATGCCGATTATGCCGACACCAATCTTCGGAACCAGCTCCACCGGCCAATTTTCTTGTGCTACGGATTCTCATCACACCTTACGAGACCTCCGCACGAAGTGCAAGGGACAGCCGGTGTTGGTTCTCGGGCATGTATTGGCCAGAAAAGGGCAGGAAGGAACCTTTGAGGTCTTTAACAACCGCCTGGCCATCGTCAAATTCTCTGATGGCGGCGCGATAGGATATGACCCGCGGGAGCTGATCCTGCCTACCGACATCGACGATAAGGGAACGGCCTACTTCGAAATTCGCCCCTGCCGGCAGTGCGAACAACTCTTCCCTCTGACCGCCGAAGAGTGTGAGGCAGCAGAAGAACCCACCTTATGTCCGGAATGCCGCATCGCCTAGCAGGATGCTGAAAAAGCCAGCCAGTTTCGTTCTCGCATCGCTCAGAGGCTCAACGTACCGAAGCGTACGCCTCGCCTCTTCGCTCGCTGCGGCCTTGCTTGGGACAAGGCGCGTCTCGGCGCGCCAGGGTTGGGCGGGTGAGAAGTCTGGCCTTTTTGAGCATCCTGCGCGAGACTTGCGCGACAAGCGCGATGCACAACCCGTGATTTCGAGCGTCTCGCCCGTCCCGCCAGTCTCGCTCGGCTATCCTACTAGTCGGCCAGCGGTGCGATCTCGATCGCTTTCTTAATTAAGCAATCGCCCGCAAAAGACTGCAAGGACATCGGCAACATGCTGGCGTCGATCACGTGTACCGTGACAATCTGAAAGCCTTCAGCGACTTTGAATCCTCCAAGTTTCATGGCATGACAGATTTCGAGCTTTTTCCAAATCAGATTGTTCAGGATCGTCTCCGACGCGAGGAGCTTCATATCTGACACTACGTCATTCACCGAGACCTTCGCCGATATCCGCGCCTTATCTTTTGGGACTTCGCTTACGACAGCAAAGGCAAGGATTTCGCCGTCGGCCTTGACCAAGAAGGCTGTCCCCGTCGCGATGAGACCGAACAGCATCAGCAGGAGGAACAGACGCGAAATCATCACTTACTTCCTCTGCATATCTAATTGTTCGCGTGAACCTACAGGTTCTGGACGGTCCATACGAGATTTCGGCTAACCGACGGAAGGTCTTCCCCCGTGGCTCACGGCATTCCTTCCGATCGGTTTGACCGACTTCGGCTGTGATGTCGTCGCAGGTGCCAGCCAGAACATCATGAACCACGGAACAAGAACGAGACATCCGACGAGGGACATAACCCATAGGCACATGGGCCTTTCTCCGGTCGCGGCCGGCTAATTGAGTATGCCAATCAACAAGATCCATTTCAAGATCCTGCTTCTTTGAACATGATAGACTGACCCCACTCTTCATGTATTCTGCCACTCAGGCGAAGGAGCACAATCATGCCACATGATTTTATGCCGGGGCTCGCCGGAGTCCCCGCAGCCAAATCTGCGATTAGCGATGTGGATGGGCTGCTCGGTGTGCTGGAATATCGCGGCATCCGTATCGAAGAACTCTGTCTGCGATCGTCCTATCTCGAAACCGCCTATCTGTTGCTATTTGGACACCTTCCCACTCAATTGCAGCTCGTGCGATGGAATGAGGACATCGTCCATCATCGTCGCATCAAGTTCAAGATTATCGACTTATTGAAATGCCTTCCGGAGCAGGGGCATCCCATGGACGCCTTGCAGGCTGCAGTCGCCGCTTTGGGCATGTTTTATCCAGGCCGGAATGTCCAGGACATCGAAAATAACTATTGGTCTGCCGTCCGCCTTGTTGCCAAACTGCCCACGATTGTCGCTGCCTGGGCGCGGCTGCGGCATGGGGACGAGTATATTCCACCACGCGACGATCTCGGATTTTCAGAAAACTTCCTGTACATGCTGACTGAGACTGAGCCGCATCCTTTGTGGGGTAACATTTTCGACGACTGCCTGGTCCTTCATGCCGAGCATACGATGAATGCCTCAACCTTTACCGGCATGATCACTGCCTCGACGCTGGCCGATCCCTATACGGTCGTGGCGTCCTCAATCGGGGCCCTGAAGGGGCCACTGCATGGCGGGGCCAACGAAGAAGTCGTGCAGATGCTGAAGGAGATTGGTGAACCAAGGCGGGCTCGATCGTACCTCGAAGAACTGATTCGCGCGAAACAGAAGCTGATGGGCTTCGGTCACCGGGTATACAAGGTCAAAGATCCCCGTGCGACAATCCTACAAAGTCTGTGCGAGCGACTCTTCAAAGAATGTGGCAGTTCACCACTATACGAGGTGGCCTTAGAGGTCGAGCGGGTTGCAGAAGAGCTGTTGAAGGGGAAGGGGATTTATCCAAACGTCGACTTCTACTCCGGGATCGTCTACGACAAGATGGGCATCGAGGCCGATCTGTTCACACCGTTATTCGCGATGGCGCGGGTGTCGGGGTGGCTCGCTCACTGGTTGGAGCAGCTTCGCGAGAACAAACTATTTCGTCCTGACCAAATTTATTCCGGTGAGCATAATCGACCGTACATCCCCATCGACCAACGCTAAGGTCTCTCCTGCATCGCCGCCTTCAACAGTGTCCTAGCCCCCTTGACTCGGCGGCAGCCAGAGTTATCTGCTGTGTCATACAGAGAAATCGGCGCGCGCCGCGAATAGACAGTCTGAAACTGTGGCTAAGAACAAGAAGGAGGTTTGCCATGACACTCGTACGTTGGGATCCGTTTCGTGAACTCGAAGACATGTCGGATCGGTTGAATCGGATGTTTAGCCGTCCCGCTCTCCCCACGGCAAATGGTAAGGAGACGATGGTCGTTGCCGACTGGGTGCCATCCGTGGACGTCAGCGAAACGGAGGGGGGCTATCAGATCAAGGCGGAGATCCCTGATGTGAAGAAGGAGGATGTGAAGGTGACACTGGAAGACGGGGTCCTCACAATCCAGGGTGAGCGGAAGCAGGAGAAGGAAGAGACCGGCAAAAAGTACCATCGGGTAGAGCGCTCCTATGGCAGCTTCGTGCGGAGCTTCACATTGCCGGATCTGGTTGATGAGGAGCAGGTGAAGGCGGAATTCAAGGATGGCGTTCTGAATCTCCACCTGCCCAAGTCCGAGAAGACAAAGCCGAAAGCGATCGAAGTCAAGGTCGGCTAATCGATAAACGCAACATTTGGTCTGAACAGAGGCCCGCTCCGGCGGGCCTCTTCGTTAGCACCAATTAGATCACTATGTCTCATCCTTGGTCGTTCCGCCCATCACCAGCTCCCAGATCAGATTGTCCAGATCGTAGCCCAACACATAGCGCTGTCCGTCGTCAGCTTCAACCCGGAAATAGCAATGCGTCTCGGTATACCAGCGAGTCACGATCTCGGTCACTGTCCGTCTGCTACCGTCAAGCGTGAAGGCGCGTGGAGTCTCCTCCCCTTTATCACCAGCGAACGCGTCAACAACAAGCTGCGATCTGTCCATCGAGCTATACCCTTGTGCAAGTGGGGGAGCGGAGTTTATCATGGCGCCCGCGACACCTGAGCATCCTCTAAATTGGAGTAGGACGGATGAAGAACATACCCAGAGCGGCAGTGACTCAAACATCAGCTGCGACCAGAATTGAACGTGATACGATGGGTGAGCTGGCCGTACCGGCCTCTGCCTATTATGGTGTGCAAACCGCCCGTGCCATCGAGAACTTCCCGATCAGTTCGTTGCGATTCCCCCGCGCCATGATCCGGGCGATGGGGTTAATCAAACGTGCTGCCGCGACGGTCAACCAGTCACTGGGCCTCCTCGACAAGAAGCCGGCGGATGCGATCAACCAGGCAGCGACTGAAGTGGTCGAGGGCAAGCTCGACGCCGAGTTCCCCGTGGATATTTTTCAAACCGGCTCAGGCACCTCGACGAACATGAACAGCAACGAGGTGATCTCCAATCGCGCCACTGAGCTGTTAGGCGGAGCACGAGGCAGCAAGCTGGTGCATCCAAACGATCATGTCAATCTGGGCCAATCCAGCAACGACGTGATTCCTACGGCGATTCATATTGCTGCTGGAGAGATGATGCAACAGCAGCTCATTCCGGCACTCACCTGCTTGCAGAAAGCACTCGCGCGCAAAGCCAAGGAGTTCGACAAGATCGTCAAGATCGGTCGCACCCATTTGCAGGATGCGACGCCGGTGCGACTGGGTCAGGAGTTCGGCGGTTACGCGAGACAGATCGAATTAGGTATTCAGCGAGTCAAACGCGCACAAGACGCGCTCAGCGAAGTGGCGCTCGGCGGCACAGCAGTCGGCACAGGGCTGAACTGTCATCCGAAGTTCTCCGCCAAGGTGATGGCTCTCGTTTCAAAGGAGACCGGCTGCACGTTTACAGAAGCGAAGAATCATTTTGAAGCGCAATCCACTCAGGATTCGCTCGTCGAAGCGAGCGGGGAGTTGAAGACTCTCGCCGTGAGCCTCATGAAGATCGCCAACGACATTCGCTGGCTCGGCTCCGGCCCACGCTGTGGGCTCGGGGAGATCAATCTGCCGGAGACACAACCAGGCTCGTCCATCATGCCGGGCAAAGTAAACCCGGTCATTGCCGAATCGGTGACAATGGTCTGCGCTCAGGTGATCGGAAACGATGTCACCGTCACAGTGGGAGGGCAAGCGGCCAACTTCGAACTGATCGTCATGCTGCCGGTCATGGCCTATAACGTTTTACAGTCCATTGAACTCCTCTCGACCGCTTCGACCAACTTCGCAGTCAAGTGTATCGACGGCATCAAAGCCAACGACGAGCGCTGCAAGAGCTTGATCGAGGAAAGTCTGGCCATGTGCACCGCCCTGGCTCCGGAGATCGGTTACGAGGCTGCCGCGAAACTCGCCAAGGACGCCTACAAGTCAGGCAAGACCGTGCGCCAGATGGCCAAAGAACAAAAAGTCCTCTCAGAAAAGCGGCTCGCCGAACTGCTCGATCCCTGGCGCATGACCGAACCAGGCGGGCCTCTCGGAAGCGCAGGAGGGTAGAGGCAAAGGGCCTGGCAATCCTCCTTGCTCGCGGAACAAGCATGAAACAACTGGCTCGTCCGACGCGCACAGTGTGAGGACTCAGCCAGGCCTCCTCTCCAAGCGAGAAGGGGTCTGGCGTCTTTTCAGTACCTGCCTTGCTCCTTTCGGCTGCTCCCCATGCCCGTACGGTCGAGGCCAACCCAAACCGTGTCGCCATCCGCCACCCTCAACGCCCGTCGTCGACCGGGAACAGGGACCCAAAAAAAGTTGCTGTCCCACTTTTGCCCCAGGTCTATTCGATTCGTAAATCAAATTTGATTCAACACCGAATCGTTTTCGATTCACGTAGACCGCTTTCTATAGTTCTGTCGCAGCTCCCGGACAGGCACAATTCTGGGAAAAACCGCAGAAAGCGACCGAGAACAAGTGCGATATGGATTAGGCATGTGGCTTGCTGAATATATTGGGTAGCCAGAAGTATTCATGAATGCCGTCGCGCCCGGTCACCCCAATATCGCGCTACAGGCCGTTCCCGGCGATTCACCGTTCTCTACTGGCACGGCATATGCCGTCGTACAATTAAGGGTTTCCCGTAAGAATTGTCTTGACACACAAAAATGCGTGGCCTATAAACCGTTGCTCACCACTGCTTACACGCCGATCGGAATCACTGAGGGCGCTCCTGGCCTGTGAGTTTGGTTGATCCAGCTAGAGAGGTCAGGCGTTACTCACCCGTCCTTCCAAAGAGAATTTTGGATGAAGAAGCCATTCATCTCTCCTTCCGCTATAGAAGTGATCTCGTATCGCCACCTGTCTGCTGTGAAGCGGATAGCGAGTAGCGAACAGCCAAGAGATCGGAGCGCTTGGCTGTTCGCTCTTCGCTGCTGGCTAGTTGCTGCCAGCTGTTCGCTGCTGATCGGACTGGCCGGCTGCGGGCCGGCTTCGTCCGACAATCCACCGAGCGTTGAGTCGCGCGTGAGCGTGGGCGGGCCGCCCCTGCCCGAGCACGGTCCGTCACCACGCAACGACCCATTCACCCCGGCGGCGAGCCTCGTGCCTCTTGCCTTGGTAAATGGGACAGGCGCGGTGGCAGGAACGGGGACAGTCCCAAGAGGGGACAATCTCCACGCTGTGTCTGTTCCATCTTCTGAGCCAGGACACCCAGTGGATGGCCTGGTCGTGCCCGAGTGGATGGCCCAAAAACTCAACTCGCCGAATGTTCGCGTCCGGCTCCGGGCCCTGGAGACCTGGGCGCAGTCAGCGCCCCCGGGAGCGATCGATCCGTTGATCCTGGCCTTCGAAGATAAGGACGAACGAGTCCGGGCGCGGGCGCAGCAATTGATCGAGCAAGACTGGGAGCGGAAGGCTGAGGCAGAGAAGTAAGGCGGGGTAGTGGGACGCACAAGTGGGATAGTGGGGTAATAGTCAATTCCTCGGACAATGACTCAATCGAGGACACCGTTCAGGATCTAACGAGAGACGCGTTACGAGCGACTAATGTCGAACAGTGAGCCAAGTAGCAGTCAGTCGGTGCCATATCAACGCAGCCAACAAGGAAGGAGGATTGGTTCCGATCGTGCCTTTTTGCCAGTGACGGTTTCAACACTGTGGTCACATGAGGTGGCCCAATCTAGAAGGAAATCTCTATGAATAAACAACGCATATTATTGGCGTTACTAGGTCTGCTGGTGGGATGGGGTGGAGCTAGCATGGCCCATGCCACTGGAGTGACATTCCAAGTCACAGACAATCCTGCAAGCTGGTTCGAATGTAGTACAAGCGATTCGAAGACTGCTGTGGGGTGCGTCCATAACGTTCTAGGGGAACCAACTGTAGGCAAGTCACTCTCAATCATTCAGCGCGGAGAGAGCATTACTTTTCAATCAGGTGGTGGACGTGCCAATACGATCCATACGGTTGTGAGCTTGATCTATCCCACTCCCGCACATAAGAACGTACCCAAGGGATTTACCCAGATGCCATTCGATACTGATCTAGATGTTGGAGGTACGTCCAACCCAATCATTCCGAATGAGCTTGGCCTGCATGTCTTCTTCTGCGATATCCATCCCTACATGTTCGCGACCGTCATCGTGGTCGATCCCGACAAGCCCCTATTTCCCTTAGAACTTGGGACGACGGTGGATCTCCACAAGATAGTGGCAGAGACTCTCCCCGGGTTACCTACAGCGTCGGACTTGGCTCTAAGACTCGTGCACACTTTCTTTATCATTACCAATCCCGCTAACTGGCAACAGTACCCTGTCGCTGGGATAGTCGATTGGAAGCCGGCATATCCAAGTGTTCCGGTCGTGGCCCACGTGAAAGGCGGGGGTGCGGTTTCTGCCAATCTCGATGAACTCCTGCGTGGATACTTTGGAGAAGGCGGTCCGACAGCAGCAAATCCGGGCGCACCCTATCTAAAGAAACTCTCAGCTCCTATACCACCGGCGGCACCAGGAGTGGGACAGGTCTGGGTGGACACCCAGTTCGAAATGATGAATGAAAAGTCAAAGCCCGGCACAGCGACAGCCGTAGACGCGACGACGTTCAAAGTTGTCAGAAAAGTCGGGTTACCGGACCACGGTACGCACTCGGGCGACGGCATGAACAATCCGCACAATATGTGGACGGATAAAGATCAGACGGTGATCTATCAGACCCAATGGTTCGATACGAAACTTGCGGTATTTAATAGAACGAGTGGAAACTTTGTCAGAAATATTGAGGTGGGTGCCGCTCCTGCACATGTCATGACGAGAACAAACAACGACCAAGTGCATGTGTCACAGAACGGCGACAATAATGTACGGGAGCTTAACTCCTTGGCGGCAGGGAATGGCTTTCTTCGGGACATTCCGATGCAAACGAATCCGGATGAAAGCGCACATCCTCACGCGCATTGGATGAGCCATGACGGAAGTATGATGGTGACACCCAACGCAGATACAGAGAATTCAACACTGTATGACTTCCCCAGCAACTCAATCAAGTCATTAACACCTGTGGGACATTTTCCCATCGCCACGGGAATGATGCCCGATTCCAGCAAGTACTATGTCGCCAACTTTCTTGATAGCAGCATTAGCGTCATTACAATTTCAGGTGGAATAGCAACTCCTAAAACAACAATCAATCTACTCGCAGGTTATGCAGTTCCCGGTCAATATGACGTGTTATCACCTACCGTAGGTCCAATAGGCGGATTGCCCATTCAAACACCAGTGAGTCCGGACGGCAAATACGCGATCGTCGCAAACACATTGGCAGCAAAAATCCTTGTCATCGATACGAAGACTGACAAAGTGGTGGCGAGCTTGGCTTGTGATGCAGGATGCCATGGGGTCCAGTTTGGCGCTAAGAAAGGTGGCGGATACTACGCCTATGTATCCAGCAAATTCTCCAACAGGATGATAGTCGTTGACCCCAAAAATGGTACGGATGCTTCCATCGTTGGAAGCGTGCTCTTGACAACAGCGAATGCGTCCACAGACTTCGCTATGGACGGAACAATCCCCAATAGCCCAGATCCAAAGTCGGTGTATGCGGGAATGGGCGGACAGGGAGTGTTGCCCATTCCGTTGGTCTACAATGGTTGGGTCCAGAATCTGCCGACAAACTGGAAGGCAAAGCTGACGGACAAGCAACTGCATCCCATTGGCGTTGAGTAGCAGTCTGTAGGATGCTAGAATGAGGCGGCGATCACACTGATCTGATCGCCTGCCTCCCGCGGGCCTTTTCAGCTTCCTCCTCGGCATAGAGCTGAGGAGGAGGCCTTCTCAGTGCGATGCTCGTGCGCACTCCTCGGTCTCCCACAATCACACAAAGATGGAGTCAGGCCATGAGTTATCGACCTATGGCTTGGCCGATGGCTCGCAACCCTCGCATCGAGTTCCTTGGCGCGCGCTATCATGCAGGGGAGAAAGAGATGAGGGTCTGACTGTAAGTAATCTGGCAATCCTCCTTCCGAGGAGATGATTGGGCACCACTCACAATAGACCAAGGCGGAACTTCTCAAAGAGCTGGGCCCGCCGCATAACAGCACCCTGTCAGTCACCGCTGGCAGGTCTACAGAAGCACCGACATAGGTCTATGCCCATGTTGGACGAACCCGGCACTCTTTATCCCCAGCAGTCACGATTGTTGTTCGCCTTTTAGATCTGAGCCCGCCTTTCAGCTTTGACAGCTCAAAACTCCCTATGCTAAAGTCCGCGGAACTGTTGAGGTTCTAGGCTTTCCTCTGTTGATTCTCCCAAGGAACAACGCATGACCGCGATGACATCGCATGTGATTATTGTGGCCGGTGCCGGACCGGCTGGGATGGCTGTGGCGAGTTCGCTGGAGAAGGCAGGCCATGAAGTAATCATTCTGAATCGGGACATCAAATTTGGAGGGTTGGCTGAATACGGGATCTTCCCCGCAAAACTCAAGCTCCGAGGTGGTCTCAAGAAGCAGTACTGGGAGTTGCTAGAGCGACCGAACGTCCACTATTTTGGCAATGTATCAATCGGCAACGGCAAAGATCTCACCGTCGAAGAGGTCCGAAACCTTGGCGCCAGCGCGGTCGTGTTTTCTATCGGCGCGCAAGGGACCAAGGCGATCGGCGTGGAAGGGGATTCAGCTAAAGGGGTCTTTCACGCGAAAGACGTGGTCTACCATTTCAATCGACTGCCCGGTTTCGGCGACAGGCAGTTCGATATGGGCAAGCACGTGGCGGTGATCGGCGCCGGTGATGTGATGGTCGATATCGCCCACTGGCTGATTCGCTACAAGAAGATCGCGCAGGTGACGGCCATTGTTCGGCGTGGCCCGGCTGAACGTAAATACAACCCCAAGGAAATCCGAGCCGTCTGCTCGAACATGGATATGGAAGGGATTACGAAGGAAGTGGCTCGAATCAAGGATCGCCTTGCCACGGTCGGCCAGAAGGCCGACGAGGTATTGAAGGCACTGACTGACGAATTTACG
>VBOM01000205.1 GCA_005877535.1 Nitrospirota bacterium
TTTTTCAGCGCTCTGGCCTTGATGCTCTTTTTGTCTCATCGGGTTGTGGACTCGGCACGATGGAAATGAATCTCAAGACGATTCCGCTTGGCTTGATCGGACTGGCTCTGGCCGTGGCCGGAGCGATCGTCTATAGCCTCGCCCCGGAGAAACTCTGGCTGGTCACCCTCCTGGAAGGATCGGCGCTCCTCTGCCTCATCCTCTTTTTTGTCGTCCATTTCAGCGGCCTGAAAGCCTTCTCCACCCGTCGTTCTACGCGGATGGGCGCAAACAGTCTGTTGATGATCCTCCTCTTCGTCAGCATTCTCGCGGTCGTCAACTTTCTTGCTGCCCGCCATTCCATTCGTTGGGATTTGTCGGAGAACCAGAACTTCTCCCTTGCCCCGCAAACGCATCGCGTGCTGCGGACTCTCCCGCGCGAGGTATCCGTCACCGTTTTCACTAGAGAAAAAGACCCTGGCTACCAATCCTTCAAAGAGCGGCTCGATAGTTATCGGCAAGCAAGCCAGAAGATTTCTGTGGAGTTCGTCGACCCAGAACGGCAGCCGAAAATCGCCCAAAACTATGGCATTACAAAAACCGATACGGCAGTTTTCGAAAGCGCCGGGCACAGCGTCCGGGTCACTTCTCCCTCCGAAGTGGAACTGACAGGGGCGCTGATCCGTGTGTCTCAAGACAGCAAGAAACGCGTGCTCTTTCTCGAAGGGCACGGTGAACCGAGTCTTGACGACCGGGAGCGAACCGGACTGTCTGCCGCCAGAGAGATCTTGTTCAAGCAGGGCTACGACGTCGGCACCCTCAGTTTGCTCAAAGAGGCAGCCGTGCCGGATCATACTGCCATCCTCGTGGTGGCTGGGCCTCGTCGGCCGGTGACCACCGAAGAGCTAGAACGGATTCACACTTATGTGGAAAAGGGCGGCCACCTCCTGCTGCTCATCGACCCGGATACGCAGGCTGACTTGAATCCCTTGCTCAAGCAGTGGGGCCTGGGAGTCGGCCCTGGAGCCCTGGTCGATTTGCAAGATCGATTAGCCCAAGGCGATCTGACGTCCCTGCTTGTCCGCACGTTCACAGAACATGAAATTACTCAGGACCTTTCCGCCGCCGTGCTGTTTCCCCTCGCGCGACATATCACCTTCGATGAACAAGTCGGCAGCGCATGGGACTATGTGCCGCTCGCCCGAACATCACCGAACAGCTGGGCAGAAACCGACCTGAAAGGCCGCGTCGTAAACCTCGATGAAAAGGAAGACATCAAAGGCCCCCTGCCGGTGGCCGTCGCCCTGGCGCCAAAGGTCGCACCGGAGGAGGGCAAGCCTCGGCCGGCGATCGTGGTCATTGGTAATTCCACCTTCGCGACCAATGCCTTCGTAAACTTTCCTGGCAACAGCGACTTTTTTCTCCACACGGCAGGGTGGTTGGCTGAAGAACGAAACATGCTGGCGATCGGCCCGAAGGATTCCGCGCTTCGACCCTTTACCCCCAACCCCTTACAGGAACGAGCACTGCTCTATCTGCAAGTCATCCTCCTGCCGTCCACCATGCTCTTCTCCGGCATCATAGTCTGGCGCAGACGCCGGCGTCTGTAGATCAATGCGTTACTGGCCCACACTCATCCTGGTAGTCTTATTGGCCGGACTCGGCCTGTATCTCTATGCCATCGAACTTCCGCAGAAAGAGTCGCAGGAGCGTCAAGACACTGCCGCCAAGAAGGTGCTGGTCTTCGACCAGGAAACCCTCTCCGGGCTCACCGTCAAAACCGATCGGCACGAACTCGTCTTCGCTCGGACTCCCGAGCGGGGCTGGGCGTTGACCGCGCCTCTCAGCACCGAAGCCGACCAGCGGGAGGTACAGAATCTGCTCAGGGCCTTGGTCACCGGCACCGTGACCCGCGTTGTCGAGGACCACCCGACCAACCTGACTCCCTTTGGACTCGACAACCCGGTGACGACCATCACCGTTGCAGCCGGTGGCGCACAGGAGACCTTCTCCATCGGGGATAGCGGGCCCCTCTCCTCCAGCCTGTATGTCCTTCGTGAATCGGATCGCAAAGTTCTGCTCACCAATCTGGCTCCCAAAGACTTCGTCAACAAGACCTTGATGACCTATCGCCGCAAAGACCTCTTGCACGTGTCACAAGGCGACGTCGACCGTATCCGTCTCACCTACCCGACCACCGAAATTGTGCTCTATCAAGGACAGGAAAAACCCAAAAGCAAATGGAAGATTCGCTACCCGATTGAAGCCGAAGCAGATCAAACGGAGGTGCGGGCTCTTCTGTTCAGGCTCGAAGATTTAAAAGCACTGGGCATTGTCGATCCGGGGCCCGAACGCGACGCCCTGGCCAAAACACTCACCGTGCCGAAAGTGAAAGTTTCCATCCACACGGCCGAAGGTGACCAGACAGTTAAACTGTACCAACCAGACCAGACCAGCGGCGAAGCCATTGCGGAAACGAGTCCCGAAGGCCCGCTCTATCGCATCAATCCCACCGCGATCAGAGACCTGACCAAGGAATTATTTATGTTTCAAGACAAGCGGCTGCTCGGCATCGATTACACCGACATTGCCATGCTTTCCGTCAAGACGCCGACCGAAGAATATGTCCTGATCAACCAACAGAACGAGTGGGTATTGGAAGATCAGCCGACTGAGAAATTGGACCAACAGGCCACTGACTTGTTTGTCAGCCGTGTCGCCAATGTCCCTGCCGAGGAGCGGGTGATCAAGCAAGCCGGGCCGTTGGCGCCCTACGGTCTCGTAACACCGGCAGCAGAATTTATCGCCACGGGAAGGGACGGAAAAGTCGCAGGGAAACTCTCGATTGGGAGCCATGCCAACGGACTGGCCTACGCCATGGGGCAACGGAGCCAGGGCATCTTCCACATTCGTGCCGACCTACTCACGCAGATTCCTGCGAAGAAAGAGCTGTTGGCTGCCCCATCCGAACAGGTACCCTCTTCGCACTAGCCGTGGCAAGAGATCTTGTTCCTGACCTAGACTTTTCACCTCCCGTTCAGTATCGTAGCCTCCATGCCCCCGTAGCTCAGTTGGATAGAGCAGCGGTTTCCTAAACCGTTTGTCGTACGTTCAATTCGTATCGGGGGCACCAATTTTTCAAGGTGTTAGCCTCTCTTCCCTCGCCATCTCCCCCTCACTGTGCTCGCAATTGTGCTCACTCGGGGCAAGACTAGCGGCTGAGAGCGAACCCTCATTCTACTCCCGCGTAGCATCGGGCGAGAGTCCGGGTCTCACTCGGTGCACCTGATTCATGCGTGTTCCCGCGTCGCGGATGT
>VBOM01000065.1 GCA_005877535.1 Nitrospirota bacterium
AACATCGGTCTTGAGCCGGGCACTGCCACCCTCGACGAGCTGTTCGCCGAGGTGAAACGGGGTATCTTCATCGAAGGCCACGGGTCCTACAGCATCGATCAACGACGGTATAACTTTCAGTTCGGCGGCGACGCATTTTGGCTGATCGAGAACGGGAAGCGGACACACATGGTTCGTGATGTCATCTACCATGGGATCACCCCGGAGTTCTGGGGCAGTTGCGACGGTGTCGCGGATCGGTCGCACCGCCGCCAGTACGGGTTTATCACGTGTGGCAAGGGCCAGCCAGGCCAGTCCGGCTGGATGACCCACGCGGCGTCACACGCACGGTTCCGCAACGTGAACGTCATCGAAGGGCGGTCCGGATCATGAGTACGATTGGCCACAAGACCTGGCCGAAACTGACGAGCCGGGACGAGTTCCAGTTTATTGCGGAGCAGGTCCTGAAACGGTCGACCGGCGACCACACGCTTGTCGCGTTGCACGACCAGCATAGCGGGACCACGCGGTTTGCGAACAATCAGATTGTCCAGAACGTCGATACGAGGCGCGGGTCTTTGAGTGTGACGGTGGCGTTCGGGCGGCGTCATGGCACCGCCGGCACGACGGACTTTACCGCGGGGGCGGTGCAAGAGATTGTCACCAGAGCCACGCAAATCGCGCAGCTGTCGCCGGACGATCCGGAATACCTTCCGCCGGTGAAGCCACAGTCATATCTGACACCTCCTACGGCGCGAGCCGAAACTGCCGCGGCTGGGCCGGCCCGTCGACTGGAATATTCGAACGAGGCGATCGGGCAGTGCCGGATGGAGAATCTTGGCGCAGCCGGGATAGTGTCCTCGTCGATTACGACGGTCGGAGTTGCCGCGAGCACGGGACTCTTCGCCCACGAAGAACGGACCGATGCACGATTCAGCCTCACGGCTCAGGCCGGCGAGGCCACCGGCTGGGGCGCCGCGGCCCATCGGTCCATCGATCATCTGAGGGTCCAGGAGCGGACCCTCACCGCGATCGATAAGGCCAAGCGGGGCCTGGAGGTGCGCGAGCTGCAGCCGGGGTGCTATACCGTGATTCTTGAGCCGGCTGCCGTCGCGGGGCTGTGGTCCTCGCTGCTCTGGATGCTCGATGCGAAATCCTACGAGAAAGGCACGAGCCCATTCTCAGGCAAACTGGGCCGGTTGATCGTCGACAAGCGACTGACGCTCCGCAATCTGCCGGCGCACGAGGATCTCTTGGGCGTCGGGTTCACCGCTGATGGGTTACCGACCATGGCATCCGACTGGATTGCAGACGGGGTGCTCACACAGCTTTCGTACGATCGGTTCACAGCGAAGGTGCGAGGGATCGACAAGATCCCCACGCTCGACGCTCCCTGCCTCTCAGGAAGCGGGTCGTCCTTGCCGAGCCTACAAGAGTTAATCAAGAGCACGGAGCGGGCCATCCTCGTGACGAACTTCTGGTACATCCGGACGGTCAATCCGACCGATCTTACCCTGACCGGTATGACCAGAGACGGTACGTTTCTCGTCGAGAATGGAGCGATTGTGTCGGCGGTGAAGAACTTTCGGTTTCACGAGAGCCCACTACGAGTCTTCAACCGGATCGCGGCCTTCACCAATCCAGTTGAAGCGATCACGTCCGAAACCGGTAAGCTTCTCGCGCCGGCGATGGCGCTCCGCGACTTCAACTTTTCCAGCGTCACCCGATTCTGAAGTTTGTCCGCCATGAGTGGACAATCTACCATCTACCATCAGTTTGTTGACTCGGCGAGAGAGCAAGGGTAGACAAGAGCGGGGGGAAATATAACGTTTTGACAAAGCGGTTCCTGATAACTGTCCTGGGGGCGAGCCTGCTGGGTGCGGACTGCGACATCGCGGGGATTTCGAAACAAGAGGATGAGGGATAAGGGATCGTGCGGGGCATGCTGGGAGCCCAACAGACCTGCGATGTGCGACTCGTTATGCCGACGAAGGTCTTTTCTTTACTAGGACAGGTGACGGAGGTCGAGGGTGGGACCTATGTGCTTCAGGAAATCAGTGGCATCGAACGTCGTGTGGCGCATGACAAAAATACTCGAATCGATCGGCCGGCCCATGTCGGGGGTCGGATCGAAGCCTTCGTGGATAACAAGGGACGCGCAGTCCTTATTCGGAACATTGATCAAGACGAAGGATCGCAGTAGACCAAGATTGCATTGAACCTGGGCGGAGCAACGGGCTATCGCGAATCTTACAGGAGGATGGATGTTCGCTACAATCTTGGTTGTAGGTATGACATGTTGGCTTGCGATGTTCTCACCGGTGGAAGCCGATCCTGCCGACCAGACTGTCACTCCGCCGCTCTTCGACAATCTGGGTTCCCTCCACCATCCCATCACCACCACATCGGAAGAGGCCCAGCGTTATTTCGATCAGGGGCTCCGACTTGTCTATGCCTTCAACCACGAGGAAGCGATCCGGTCATTTGAAGTTGCGGCTCAACAGGATCCACAGGCGGCCATGCCCTATTGGGGAATTGCGCTGGCACTGGGCCCCAACATCAATAGTACGATGGAGAAGAAAAACGAACATCGCGCCATCGAGATGGTCCAAAAGGCTCGGCGAATGGCAGACCGTGCCACTCCCGTAGAGCAAGCCTACATCGACGCGTTGGTCACACGGTACGTGGGCCGGAAGGGAGCCAAGCGCAAGAGACTCGATGAAGCCTATGCGAAGGCCATGCGATTGGTGGCGCAGCAGTTCCCTGAGGATGCCGATGCTGCCACCCTGTTTGCGGAAGCGCTGATGGATCTGCGGCCCTGGGACTTGTGGAAGCCGGATGGAGAACCGCAGCCTGGTACTGACGAGATCGTCACCACACTCGAGTCCGTGCTCGCGCAAGCCCCCGGTCACCCAGGGGCCTGCCACTACTACCTGCACGCGGTCGAGGCGTCATCGCAACTGGAACGGGCTTTGCCCTGTGCGGAGCGGCTGCCTGGCCTGATGCCGGGGGCCGGTCATCTCGTTCATATGCCTGCTCACATTTATATGCGGCTTGGGAAGTACCACGAAGCGGTGGAACTGAATCAGCAGGCAGTCGACATTGATCAACAGTACTTGGCCGGCCGAAACCAAACGGGCCAGTACGCAGACGGGTATTACACGCACAATCTCCATTTTCTCTGGGCTTCCTTGGCGATGGAGGGGCGGAACGTCGAAGCCATGAAAGCAGCTCGCGACTTGTCGACGACTATCACAACGGAGGAAGCCCGCAAAGACCGCTGGAAGGAACTCTACCTACCGACACCGATCTTCTCGATGATTCGGTTCGGCCGGTGGGAGGAGATGCTCAGGGAGCTTCCGCCGCCCAAGGGATTGCGTTTGATGGAAGGGATGTGGCGGCTGGGACGAGGGCTTGCCCTTGTTGCGACCGGCAGGCTTCCAGGCGCTGAGGGTGAACACGTCGCCCTTGCTGGCCTCACGAAGCAGATCCGCCGGGATCGTACGACGGAAGAAAAGACCGAGCGGGCACTTCTCAAGATTGCCGAACGGGTCCTGGCAGGAGAACTCGCTGCGCGGCGCCAGCGCTATGATGACGCGATCCGACTGTTCGAGGAGGCGATCAAAATGGAAGAGGCGCTCCCATTCTCGGAGCCGCCACTCTGGCCGTTGCCCGTGCGGCACAATCTTGGGGCGGTGCTCTTGCTGGCTGATCGCCCGTCCGAAGCGGAAGCGGTCTATCACGT
>VBOM01000066.1 GCA_005877535.1 Nitrospirota bacterium
CGATGGTCCGATGAAAGCAATGGATTATCAGGAAACCTACCTGCGGACAGTGCTTGGCTTTGTCGGTATCACCGATATTGAAGTGGTCATTATCGAAGGTGTTGCCATGGGGCCGGAAAAACGCGCAGAAGCGCTGGCGAACGCGAGGGCGAAGATTGCCATGATAACCTCGAGGAAGGCAGCGTAACGGCAAAGCCAGCCCCGCGCTATCGTCTATTGAGACTTTTGTGAAACCGCGGGGTCGAGCCGGCGATGAATCAGATGATCTTCCTCCCCAAACTAGATCACACTCTGCTGGAATTTTGTCACTCGCAAAGAATTTGTAGGACAGATGGGTTGAAAGAAAGCCCCCGGGTTGTCGGAGGCTCACCCTTTAAGCGGCTCAGAGCTTCAAAGCGTGAGTGGAGATCCACTTCTTGGCCTCACGCGCGACGGTAGTTTGTTGGTCTTCTCTTTAGGAAGCATTCAATATCGACCGGCCGAACCAAAACCTTTGTTTTTGACCAGCCCGAGAGGGTACGCTGACAGCGCCAGAAACTGGGCCTGCCAAGGGGGAAAGAGCATATGCGCGCATGGCTCATGGATTCAGCGGAGGGTGTTGAAAGGCTGCGGCTTGGCGAGGTGGAGGATCCTCGGCCGGGGCCGACACAGGTGCTGCTGAAGATGAGGGTTGCCGCGCTGAACCCGGCCGATGCCTTTCTCGCGCGGGGGATGTATCCGGCCAAGCCGCCACTGCCCCATATTCTCGGGCGTGACGGCGTGGGTGACGTGGTGACGGTTGGATCTGGCGTGGACAATGTCCGGGTGGGCGAGACCGTGGGTATCCTGCGCTGCGAGGTGGGAGTGGACGTGTGGGGAACTCTAGCTGAGTACGTCGTCGTGCCCATGGAGAGTGTGACCCGAGTTCACCCCGGCTGGTCTCTTGAAGAGATGGCTGGCGCCCCGTTGGTTTTTCTCACTGCCTGGCAGGCTTTGACTCAGTGGCACGACCCTCCGACGCCTCCGCCTGCTGGGTCTGTCCTCCTCCTCACCGGGGCGTCAGGCGGCGTCGGTGTTGCGTCACTGCTACTGGGGAAATCGATGAATCTCACCGTGGTGGCCTTGTCACGCAGTGCGGAGAAGGGCGCCAGGTTGAAGATGCTCGGGGCTAATGTCGTGTGTGATCCAACTGACAGCAACCTGGTGGAGGCCGTGAAAGCCGCGATCAGTCCGAGGCGGGTGGACTTAGCCGTCGACAGCGTTGGAGGCGCGCTGTTGACGCAGGTGATCGCCCTGCTTGGCTATGGCGGCCGGATCAGCGTGGTTGGCAGGAGTGGAGGGACCGTGCCGGACTTCAACACGGCGAGCCTGTTGTTCCGCCGCATTCGTATCGGCGGGGTCTGGGTTGGAGACTCTACGGCTCAGGCAGCGCAGACGGCGTGGAAAGAAATTGTGAATCGACTGGATGCCATGGGGCAGCGGCCTCAGGTGGACACCATTGTCCCCTTCGAAGATGTGAAGACGGGATTCGCGCGATTGGCACAGGGGCCGATGGGAAAAGTGCTGGTGCGCGTGGCTGGCTAAGGGGGCCCTGGCTGCCTGCTGCATTGAGACGGTGCGGTGTTCTGGAGGATCGTCAGCAAGCAGTGAGGAAAGCAAAGATTCCTAAAACCATTTCCCCCCATCTCGAGTATTGTTGTACCACCTTCACTGCACTGCCCCACTAGATTTGTGGACAGATCGTTTCTCGTTTGTGACTATCTTTTTTGTAAAGAATCCGGTCACTCCTGAGGCGCCACTTCCGCAGGGATATCTGGCAGCACTCGCCCCCTATTCTGTTACAAGGTCCACGACCGTCTCTCACCATGATGTTTCGGACAGATTTCACTGTGTTTCCGACCTATTGCCTGACGTATTCCCTGTCTACAAATTAAGTGGGGCACAACATTCCAATCCCAGACGCAACAACTTGGCATCACTCGCCCACAATTGCGCCGATCTCTCGGCACTGTGCCGATCTTTCGGCGCGATCTCTTCGTCAAAACATTCCTGTATCAAATAGAGCCTGCAGCTACCGAACAACAACTCCTCTTCTATCCACTACTTGAACCCTGTTCCTAGTCGCCTAAGAGGTCTGGAACGGTCTATGCCATGCTCTAATAGCATCGAGATGTTCAGAGAGAAGTAGGAAGGAAGGAGGCCAATGATGGCCAAGGCAAGTGAACTTCCACGGGAAGGGCTTAGAGAGGCGAATCACATAGAGAGGAGACCCTCATGACTTGCGCACGCTGCCGTGGTGTCATGCTGAAGGAGCGCTTGTATGACTTGCTCGAGAACGATGGACAGGCCTACGTCAGCGGCTGGGGATGGGTCTATCGCTGCCTCGCATGTGGGAAGGTCTCTGAATGGACCATCGAGCAAAACCGGCAGATTGCGGCTAACCCAGTGACAGGGGACCAGCTAACAATGACCGTAAAGGATGCAGAGGTTGGGTGGCATGAGCAATGACCACAACGACTGCAGATGGTGATCTTATGAATCGCAAGACTCGGGAAAACGGTCTGTTCCAAGGGATGGGATGGATGGTTGGCACGGTCAGCCTGCTGTTCCTCATCAGCGCTGGGCTTGAGCTCTTTGTACGGCAGACGTTCAGGCAGGACAGCGTTATCACCATACTTCTGGCTCTCTCTCTGGCTCGCTGGTCCTATGTCCTGGGCAGCGGCGGTTTGATTTTCCTCACAGTGTGGTGTCTCTTGAAGTGGAGAAGCCTGCGGATCCAACGAGCGGTCATGAGAGAGCAGCCCCCTGCTGAGCCGAGCCTCCGACCAGTCGAAAACCCGATACTGGCAGATCCTCAATTTCTTGGGCGTAGATCTCACTGCGAACCATGAAGGCCGTACGGATAGTTGAATCGGGTGGTCCGGTGCTGAACGGTACTGCCCCACTTGATTTGTGGACAGTTTGTTGAACATCGTAACTTAACCTTTCTGTATAGAATTCAGCCTACTTCAAGTCTCCACTTGTTAAAGGAGATCCAGGAACCGTCGCTCGTGACTCTGGGAAAGGGCTTCGGCTGTCTTCCGCTATGAAGAGTTTTGAAGATTGTCATTGGGTTTCAAGCAGCCGGCTGGCTAGGCTGCCTGTCCACGATTTAATTAAGTGGAGCACAACTCAGGCGGTAATGAAGGCACCAGAGAGAAACCGGACATCGGTATGAATGAATTCAGTGCGTTTGTCTCCCAATATGGGGAGGTCGTCCTCTTCGCTATAGTATTTGTCGAACAGATCGGATTGCCGTTGCCTGCTGTTCCCGTTCTGCTTTCGGCCGGTGCCTTAGCTGGTGCCGGAAAGATGGATCTGACGGGAGCTATCGTCCTCTCCGTTATGGCTTGCATGGCCGGCGATTTGATCTGGTATGAGCTGGGTCGCCGGCGGGGCAGACGCGTGTTGAACCTCTTGTGCCGGATCTCGATGGAGCCGGATTCCTGCGTACGGCGCACGGAGAAATTCTTTACCAGGCATGGCGCGCGCTCTCTCGTCTTGGCCAAGTTCATTCCTGGATTGAGTACGCTAGCGCCGGCGCTCGCCGGATTGTTCCGAATAAGTATGCAACGATTTCTCCTCTACAACGGGCTTGGTGCCGTCCTCTGGACCCTCGCATTTATCATTCCCGGCTATCTGCTCAGCGACCAAATCGAACGTTTGGCGGAACAGGCAGGTCGTCTGGGCTTATGGCTGGCCTTCGTCTTCGGCGCAGGGATCGTCTCCTACATCTTGTACAAGTTCGTCCATCGACAGTTGCTTCTGCGGGAGCTGCGAATCGCCCGTATCACGGTGGAGGAACTGAAGCGGATGATGGATGACGGCCATGAGCTCAAGGTTGTGGATTTGCGGGGCGCGTTGGATCACGAAGCTGACCCCTATAC
>VBOM01000067.1 GCA_005877535.1 Nitrospirota bacterium
CCTCGATACCTGGTTTTCATCTGCCCTCTGGCCCTTCTCTACCCTGGGATGGCCCGAAGAAATGCCTGAGTTGGAGACCTACTATCCGACGTCAGTGCTCGTCACCGGGCTCGACATTCTGTTCTTTTGGGTGGCCAGGATGATCATGATGGGCCTGAAATTCATGGGCGATGTCCCCTTCCGCGACGTCTACATCCATGCTTTGGTCCGCGATGCCGAAGGGCAGAAAATGAGCAAATCGAAAGGCAACGTCATCGATCCGCTACATGTAATGGAGCAGTTCGGCACCGACGCGCTCCGCTTCACGCTCGCCTCGATGGCTTCACCGGGACGCGACATCAAACTCGCGGAGGAACGAATCGAAGGCTATCGCAATTTTGCGAACAAGATATGGAACGCCGCACGTTTCGCCCACATGAACCTTGCCGGCATACAGGAATCACTCCCTCCGACCGATCGGTCCTTTCCCGGTCTATGGATACGAAGCAGACTGAACAATACCATCCGGATTGTGACCATGGAGCTAGAAGCCTATCGGTTTGATCGAGCGACTAATGCTCTCTACCAATTCTTCTGGCACGAGTACTGCGATTGGTACCTTGAATTAATCAAGCCTGTTCTCCAGGACACAATGCATCCTCAAGGTTCTGGGACCCGACGGACGCTTCAGGAAACGCTCGAAGTATTTTTGCGACTTCTTCATCCTTTCATGCCCTTTATTTCCGAAGAAATATGGCAAACCTTACCTCACAAGGGTGAGACCATTGTCACTCAACCATTTCCGCTCACTCATACAGACTGGCATGACCCGTCTGCAGAAGAAACATTTCATCTCTTTGAGCAGAGCATTGGTCTGTTCAGAGCCGCCCGCGTCCTACTGAACTATCCGCCGGGGAAAGAGGTACGCTTCTTTCTCACGCATGAGGACCCTGCGGCGATTGTAAGACTGGCTGCACTCGAACAGGATCTCGTACATCTCGGACGAGGCCAGATCTCGCTCACTCATGTCTCCCAGCGGCCGATGTCGAATGTACTCCGCCTCATCACAGGCGGCGTCACAGTGGGCGTATCCGTCGAGGGTGACGTGGACCTCAACAAAGCGCTCGACCGTCTCGTGAAACAGATCGCAGAAACCGACAAGGAATCCCAGCGGCTCAACGGTAAGCTGAAAAATGCGGACTTTGTCTCAAAAGCTCCGTCAGACGTGATCACCGACCATCAGGACCGTCTCCGCGCACTCTCACGTGACCGCGCCATGTTGACCAGCAGCGAACAGCAGCTGCGCGCGATGCTGGGAGCCTAAGCATGGTCGCATTGCCGGCTGTTGACATCCGACGTGCGGTCCGGATGGGACTCGAAGAAGATCTCGCCCAAGGCGATATCACGACAACGGCACTCTTTTCCGAACCTACCCCTGCCCGCGCTAAGATCATCGCCCAACAATCCCTCGTCGTTGCAGGCATGGCAGCGGCCATACAAACATTCATCGCGGTGGATGTATCCCTCAAGCTTACTCCGTCCCGACGAGATGGATCGCATGCCAAAAATGGGGATGTACTTTTGCAGATCGAAGGCGATGGACGGTCCATCTTAATGGCTGAACGAGTCGCCCTGAACTTCCTCCAATATCTCTCCGGGATCGCCACTCTGACCAGTCGCTTCTGCCACGCCGTTCATGGCTATCCGGTCGACATTATGGATACAAGAAAGACTCTCCCGGGCTGGAGAGCTCTTCAGAAATGGGCTGTGTTACTGGGCGGGGGAACGAATCATCGTATCTCGCTCGGCGATGGCATTTTAATCAAAGACAATCATCTGGCCCTGATGAAAAACAAGAAGCCGGCTGTCCTTACAGCCTGCAGGATCGTGCAGGCAATGGCCTCCAAAGACAAGCCCGTAATTGTCGAAGTGGAATCGTTATCTGAAGTTCACGACGCCCTTCATGGCAAGGCCGACATCATCCTCCTGGACAATATGACTCCCGCAGCAGTGAAGCAAGCGGTGAAACTCATCGACGGCCGCGCCCTAGTGGAAGTCTCGGGAGGCATCACCTTGAAGAACGTACGAGCAATGGCGGCGGCCGGCCCAGACCGCATCTCCATCGGAGCCCTCACCCATTCAGCCCCGGCTGCGACGCTTGGCTTGGTACTCGAACCACGCCGGCACGGTCGTTCGTGAAAGGTGAAACGTAAAACGTGAAACGTACTTCGTGGGAGGTATGGCCTATGGCTTATAGCTTATGGCCCGGACTAGATACGGTGATTTTCGTGATACGTTTCACGTTTCACGTTTCACGAATAACGGCCTTCCTAGGCAAGCGACTGTTTCAGCATCCTGCTAGATGACTCGTGCAACCCTCGCCACCACTTACACGAGACACGATCCACAGCACCCTGTCGACCACCTGGGTGGGGCGTCGCATCGAACTATTCGATTGCCTCCCTTCAACAAACGGGGAGGCAGTTCAGCTCGCACAGGCAGAAGTGGAACATGGCACCGTCGTCGTCGCCGATAGCCAGACAGCCGGACGCGGGCGTCTCTCCAGAAGCTGGTTTTCCCCGCCCGGTGCTAATCTCTACTGTTCCATCATTCTCAGAGCAACACGCCCACCGAAGCGCCTCACGGAATGGCTCTCCTGGTTGCCGCTGATCTCGGCGCTAGCCGCAGCCGAAGCCATCGAAGAGGTCTCGTCCATCCACGTCTCTGTGAAATGGCCCAATGATCTCCTGATCTCGGAACGAAAAGTCGGCGGAATCCTCTGTGAAAGCGGCACAGGAAAGCGATCAGACCCTTTCCAGATCATCGGAATCGGCATCAACGTCAACGTCGACCACAATGACTGGCCAGCTGACCTTCGCGACTCAGCCACGTCGATATGGCAAGAACGGAAGATCGTCGTCGACCGCAATAGACTGCTCGCGCAGCTGCTCCTCGAACTCGAACAGTGCCTCGATGAATTGGTCATTCACGGAACGAACCAGATCGCCTTGGCCTATTACCAGCGATGCTCGACCATCGGCCGCACGGTACGAGCGACGTTGGGCAATGGAAACATCGTCGTGGGGCTTGCCGAGGGAGTCGGCCTGGACGGATCCTTGCGCGTGCGGCCGCAGGCGACTCAACCTGGATCGGGAACGCCGGAGGTCGTCCACTTACGCGTGGCTGACATCATCCACGTGAGAGGCTGAATCGTGAACGAGACAGGCAAGACGTGCGCGACAGGCGCGACTCGCGAAGATGAAACATGCAACCCGTCCCGCTTTTCTCGCAAGTCACGCGAGTCTCGCGCGACGCTTTGGGCGCTGGCCAAACCACCCAACGAAACGTACAATAGGTCCCATGCTCCTCGTCGTTGATATCGGCAACACCAACATTGTCTGGGGCGTCTATGACGACTGCACCCTGGCGGCCCATTGGCGATTGGCCACGGACGTGAAAAAAACCTCGGACGAATACGGCATCCTCTTTGCCAATCTCCTCACGGCAGCAGGGATTTCTTCTCATCGTCTCTCCGGCGCCATCATGTCCAGCGTCGTGCCTGCACTGACCAGGACCGTCGAGGACATGCTCGAAGAATATTTTCATCAGCACCCCTTGATCGTCACCTCGGATACAGACACTGGACTCACACTCCGTTATGCCAACCCAAAAGAAATCGGCAGCGACCGGCTGGTGAATGCCGCAGCCGCTTATCATAAATATCGCCGCGATCTCATTGTCGTCGATTTCGGCACCGCCACGACCTTTTGCGCAATCACGGCAGAGGGCCACTACCTCGGAGGCGTCATCGCCCCCGGCCTCGGGATCTCGGCGGAGGCCCTGTTTGCACGCGCCGCCAAACTGGCCAAGGTGGAATTGATCCGTCCTAAGACCGTGATCGGCACCGACACAGCCGGCAGTATTCAATTAGAGGGTCTTGAGCTTCTCTACCGACGAGCCCAGGGTGCTCCCCCTCCCACGCTACAGGTCTGACCCGCTTCATTCACGCAAGCTTCTACGGCAACGACCGCTGCCTGACTCAAGCGGGACGGACGAGACTGGCGTGAAAAGCGCGACACGAAGTTCGAAGTTCCGAACACTTCAGCCTTAAGACCGCCTCACCCGTCCGGCATTTCTCGCAAGTCTCGCCAGTCCCGCACGTCGCGCTTGTCGCATGCCCCCTACACAAGTAATTAATTTTTCTGGCCAGGTTGACTTTATGGGCCCTGTGGCTATCTCCTGACCGACAAGGAGTCTTTCATGACTGAAGATCACCAGAACGCGAATACAATCGAGAACTTGGATACTCCGTCGCCCGGCGATAGTCCCGCCACGGAAGAGACGGGCCTGGTCGAGGAGCTCCAGCTGGCTCTCGCGGAAAAGACCGAAAAATTGAAGGAACTCAACGACAAGTATCTGCGACTCGCCGCTGAGTTTGACAACTACAAGCGCTTGGCTCAGCGGGACCAGCGCGATCTGATCCGATTCGGCAATGAACATTTGCTGAAAGAACTGTTGCCGGTCGTCGATAATCTGGAACGGGCCATCAAGGCCTCACGCGATGGGGGGAGCAGCGACGTCCTCATCCAGGGCGTGGACCTCACCCTCAAACAATTGACGGGAGCCTTGACGAGATTTCATGTACTACCCGTCGAGACGGTCGGCCAACCGTTCGATCCAGCCACGCATCAAGCCGTCGCCTCTGTCGCCTCCGAGGAGATTCCGGAGCAGCATGTGGTCGACGAGTTCCAACGAGGATACCGCCTGCACGATCGTACTTTGCGGGCAGCCATGGTGAGCGTATCGACCGGACAGGCACAGGACGGCGCATCAGGAACAGACGAGACGATCGGTTCATCGTAACACCATCGTAAGAAAACAGACCGAGTAGGAAGGAGCAGTCACATGGGCAAAGTGATCGGCATCGACCTTGGAACCACGAACTCATGCGTTTCCATCATGAGCGGCGGCGAACCGGTTGTGATCGCCAACGCAGAAGGGG
>VBOM01000068.1 GCA_005877535.1 Nitrospirota bacterium
ATCGCCCCGTGAGATATACGAACAAGCCTCTCCAGGCGTCGTGATGGTGATGGGGTATGCGGACGGCGGCAGGAAGGGGAGTGGAGGAACCGGTTCGATCATTCAGTCGGACGGACTGGTTCTCACCAATGCCCACGTTGCGATCGAAGAGAAGTCCGGGAAACCCTTCGCCCATCTGTCCGTATTTCTCAAACCACCCCGAGTCACGGGAGAGTCAAGGAGCGATCTCTCTCGTATAGTCCGCGCCAAGGTCGTAGCCTTTTCACAGCCATTGGATCTTGCCTTATTGAAGCTTGATGGTGTCACCGAAGTGCTGCCTGTCGTCGATGTGAGTGAATCGGGGCGGGCCAGGATCGGGGATCGAGTGGTAGCCATCGGTCATCCGGAACAAGGTGGATTGTGGACACTGACTACTGGGGTGATCAGCGCCGAAGTCGATAACTTTAACGGCGTGAAAGGCAAGCATGTGTTTCAGACCGAGACCGGATTGAACCGTGGGAATTCGGGTGGGCCACTCTTGGATGGAGAAGGGCGGATGATCGGGGTCAATACGGCGATTGCTCGCGTGGCCTCGGATGGCCTTCCAATCACCAGCATCAGTTTCTCGCTCAAGTCGAGTGTTGCCATACAATGGTTGCGGGAACAAGGTGTGGGGGTACAAAGGACGCCGCTGCCCACTGGAGATGTGCGGCCTGCGACCGCCCAACCGCTGGCCCAGTCAGTTCAGCCACAGGCCATACCAGTCCGCCCGCCTCAGTCTGATCTATCACTCAAGCCGAGGATGAAGTCGGATGTGGCCCAATCGCTTCCGGATCATCCGTACAATCTCGATCAGCTGATCAGCGATCGTGCGAAAGCGGAAGCCGATCTCGACAGCATGATGTCAGAGATGCGTGGGCGAATGAAGGGAAGATAGGTATGAGAAACGTTCCTTACTCGATCACAACCTGCGATTCACCCGGCGGCTCATCACGAGCGCCCGTCCTGTCCCTCGGTACAGTCAGGCCGGGCGGAAAGCTATCAGCAGAGGAGTTTCACCGCCAGTCACATCTTCGACAGTCCGCCGTCACATAGAATCCGGCCACCTTCCCATCTTTCCCTATGTCGTAATTGCCCCTTCCGAGGCCGACGAGACGTGCCGCGCGTACTTGCCCATTACGCCGGAGGTGTAGTGTGGCAGTGGTTGTTTGACTTTCTTGAGCCGGGCCTTGATCTCTTTCTGCGAGAGTTCCACACTCAGAGACCGCTTGGCGATATCAAAAGCAATGATGTCGCCGTTCTTCACGGCGCCGATCGGGCCACCTTTGATAGCTTCCGGTGCGACATGGCCTGCCATCAAGCCATGGGTGGCGCCGGAGAAGCGGCCGTCGGTAAGCAGCGCGACGGAGTCGCCCAACCCTGCGCCGACGATAGCCGCAGTCACGCCAAGCATTTCTCTCATGCCTGGTCCGCCGGACGGACCCTCGTACCGAATCACCACGACGTCGCCCGCTTTGATTTGACGGGATTGCACGGCGACAAAGGCATCCTCTTCCCGGTTGTACACCTTAGCTGGGCCACGGAACGTCATGATCGAGTGTCCGGCCACTTTAACAACACAACCGTCCGGAGCGAGATTCCCCTTCAAGATTACCATTCCACCGGTCTGCTTGATCGGGTTCGAGAGGGGCCTGAGAACTTGTTGGCCAGCTCTTTCCTTGGCGTCCTTGGCCTCCTCCCCAATCGTCCGGCCGGTCACAGTCGGTTGGCCGGCGTGCAAAATGCCGGCATCGAGTAGCCGTTTGGCGACCAACGTGGTCCCTCCAGCCGCATAGAGATCCGAGGCTGTAAATCGTCCGCCTGGCTTCAGGTCGGCGAGCAACGGCACCTTCCGATTGATCTTGTCGAAGTCGTCGATGCTCAGTTTGATGTTGGTTTCGCGCGCGATGGCAAGCAGATGCAGCACCGCATTCGTCGAGCCGCCGGTCGTCGCGACTGCGGCGATGGCATTTTCCAGCGATTTCCGCGTGATGATTTGGCTAGGCCGCAGGTCTCGCTTCAGCAGATCCATGACCATCTTCCCGCACTCGAAGGCCACGTCGTCCTTCCGCTGATCCATGGCCGGGACCCCGTTCCGTCCCATCGGCGAAATGCCGAGGAACTCGAACGCGATCGCCATGGTATTAGCCGTAAACTGGCCTCCACATGCGCCAGGGCCTGGGCAGGCATGGTCTTCGAGATCTTTGAGTTCGGCATTGGTCATCTTGCCGGACGCATGTTTCCCGACTGCTTCGAACACGTCTTGAATGGTCACGTCGTGGCCTTGGAACTGGCCCGGCATGATTGATCCGCCATAGAGCATTACCGATGGAAGGTTCAGGCGAGCGAGGGCCATCACGCTGCCGGGAATGGTCTTATCGCAGCCTGATAATGCCACCACACCGTCAAACAGGTGCCCACGAGCCACGAGTTCAATCGAATCGGCAATCACCTCCCGACTGATCAACGAAGCCTTCATCCCTTCGGTCCCCATCGAAATGCCATCCGACACGGCGATGGTGTTGTATTCGATGGGGGTGCCGCCCGCGGTTCTGATGCCGGCCTTCACCCGTTCCGACAATCGGCGCAGGTGGAAGTTGCAGGGCATGATTTCGATCCAGGTGTTGGCGACGCCGATGATCGGGCGAGACAAGTCCTCGTCGGTGAATCCAACGGCTTTCAACATCGCGCGGGCCGGTGCCCGATCGGGACCAACCAGCAAATCGTGGCTCGTAAGTTTCAGCTCCGTTGGCATAACGTGGTTGCTTTCCTTAGCTTCCACTTCCATCTTACTTACGCCCGCCCTGAGGCTGCCAAGACAGCTTCTTTGTCCAGGGACGCACCTTTTACGATACCGCGTTTTCGACATCCGTGAAGCATGAATAGTCAAGCGTATCTCGTAATTCGCGCGAGATTCGCGAGGCTTGCTAGAAAAACGAGACTAGTCGGAATATTCATCGCTGCGGGTCGCGCCTGTCTCGCGCACGACTCACGAGCGACGCACGGAAGGGGCGGCCTATTTGAACGATCTACGGGCTCTGTTGGAACTGTCCGTGACTGGCTCTAGCCCTGTATTCCCCAGGTCAAAAAAAGTTTTTCAATACCCTGCCAGTGCTTTTATGGATAACACTACTGCGTGTACATGCCTGATGGAGGTGCCGGCTGCGCAGCATCGCCACTCATATG
>VBOM01000069.1 GCA_005877535.1 Nitrospirota bacterium
GTTGGCTTGCGCCATCGCGGTCAAGCGGCGATTGGGACATGGCAAGGAGCAGATGCACCCGCACAATTTGCCCATGACCCTTTTGGGTGCGTCCTTACTCTGGTTTGGATGGTTTGGGTTCAACGCCGGCAGCGCCTTGACCTCCGGGGCACTGGCAGCCAGTACTTTTGTCGCCACCAATACGGCGACGGCTGCCGCGGCGCTGGCCTGGATGATCGCGGAGTGGATGTATCGAGGCAAACCATCGGCCCTGGGCGCGGCAAGCGGTGCGGTGGCGGGACTGGTGGCCATCACGCCCGCGTCGGGGTTCGTCGGTCCGATGTCGTCGATTTGGATTGGGATTGGAGCCGGTGCATTGTGTTATACGGCGGTGATGTTGAAACCCTTGTTTGGCTATGACGACGCCCTCGATGCGGTCGGTGTTCACGGAGTCGGAGGAACGTGGGGCGCGCTGGCGACTGGTCTCTTCGCGTCAAAGGCGATTAATTCGGCAGGGGCCGACGGGCTGTTCTTTGGGAATCCAAAACAGTTGATCATCCAAGCGATGGCCGTACTGGTTACCTGGGTCTTCGTGTTTGTAGGGACCTTTGTCGTTCTGGCTGTGGTCGCTGCAATAACGGGTTTGCGTGTGAATGAAGAAGAAGAGCAATCAGGCCTGGATCTCAGTCAGCACGATGAAAAGGCCTATTCACAGGGCTAAGGTGACAGATAAGAAGGACAGGGATGAGTTCCGAACTTGACCGACAGGGACTTGTTGATATTTTCGTAACCGAAGCATCGCAAGCGCTGGAGATGCTGAAGAAGGCGTTTCATCCGCCCGATGGGATAGCGCCAACTTTGGCACAATTGCAAGAGCAGTACGTGTGTGCGCATAAGATCAGAGGGGCGTCAGCGCTCTACGGCTATGAGGGGTTGGCCCTGATGGGGGCGTTGCTTGAATCGACACTGGAAGAAGCACCGTCTATCGAGGCGTCACTTTGGCCGAAGGCGTTGGAAGCCTTACGTGGGATGGTAGCTTCGTTCGAGTCTCAGTTGAAAGTGGTCGCTGATGGAGGCGCTGAAGACCCATCGATAAGCGTACGATGGAAAAATGAAGTAGCCGGATTGCTTCCATCGCTGCCTGCCATGGTCCCATCTGAACCGACATTGCTCGCGCCGGACTATCTTGTACCGCCTCTCGATGCAGAGGTCCTGTCGTATTTCGATCCGGAAGCGGAGGAGTATTTGCAAATCATGGAGGCGCTGCTTCAGCGTCTGCGACAGGACCCCAAGGATGGGGAGACCATCCATTCATTCTACCGTATGGCCCACACGCTCACAGGGTCTGCGCGCACGATCGGATTCAATGTGATCGGCGACCTGGCTCATCCGGTCGAAGATTGTATGATTGCGACCCGCGAGGGACGGATTTACCTCTCGTCGGATGTACTTGGGGTTATAGGTCGAGCTGTCGAGGTCATTCGGCTGCTGATATGCCGAGATGACAGCAGGGTCGCCCAGCTACAGCATGATGTACCGGAAGTGACCCAGGCGCTTGACCGGATCCGCAACGGGGAACAGATGACACTATCGACTCAGGTGGCGGCTCCGATCCCTACCGTCATTCAGGTTGCGACAGCTGTCATGGATCGGCCCGAAGAACCTGCAGGCTCCGAGGTGGAATTGTCTTCTACAGCGAGTCCCCTGACGGATGAGTATCTGTTGCCGCTTCTCGATGCCGAAGTGATGTCCTTTTTCGGCCCGGAAGCACAGGAATACCTCGAGTCTCTTGAAGCCCAACTACTTCGTCTCGAGAAGGAACAGCACAATCCTGAAGTGATCAACCAACTTTTCCGGACAGCTCATACGCTCAAGGGGTCTGCCTATACCGTTGGGTTCGAGTCGATCGGCGATCTGACTCACTATGTCGAAGATTTCATGGGGGCAGTGCGTGAGGGCCGTGTCAAGATTCTCCCTGGGCATACGGACGTGCTGTTGCGATCGGTCGATGTGGCACGCCTGTTGATGCGGCGGGATCCCACCTCCCTCGACATGGTGCGCCAGCGATTTGCTGTCGCGATACAAGGACTCAAACAGCTGGATCAGCCACTGGCGACTCAGGTGGTACAGATGGGGCCAGCCGTTCATCGCGTCGATGCTTCGGTGGAGCAAGAGCCCCGCGGTCAAGAAGTAATCGAGCCGGCCAAGGCGGCGGAAGGTAAAACGGCGGATGGTAAAGCCGCAGAAGATCGTGAAGTCATCCGTGTCAGCCGCGATCGGTTGGAACGGTTGTTGAATCTGGTCGGTGAGCTCGTCATCGGTCGAGGACGGCTCGAGCAGCGGTTGCATATGCTGGAGCAACTCTCGCAACAAGTATTGGCCTACAAGAGCCGATTGGTCGAATCGGTCCATTCGTTTGCAGAGAAACATACCTTTACCCTTCCGAGCGCCTCCTCTGATCCCGTGAACACCCCGGCTCAAGGATTTACCGGTCTCAGCGACTTCGGCAGCCTTGAATTCGACAAGTACGACGATTTTAATATTTTAGCTCGTCGTGTCGGCGAAGTTACGGCTGATATTTCAGAATCGATGACGCAGTTGAGCGGGTCGATTCGCCGTTCACATGAAGACATGAGTCACCTGGCACAGCTGACCCTCGGTATGCGGGATGAAATCGCTCGAGCCCGTATGGTGCCGATCGGCACGCCGTTCACCAGATTCCGGAGGGCCACGCGAGAGATGGCGCGTGCGACAGGAAAAGACGTGACGTTGGTCACATCCGGTGAACATACCGAAGTCGATACAGGTGTCGTGGAGCGGCTGGTCGACCCGTTGGTGCACCTTGTGCGTAACGCGGTCTATCATGGGATCGAGCTTGCAGCTGTTCGCGTGTCGAAGGGGAAGTCGGCGACTGGTACGATTTATCTCCACGCGGCGCATCGCGGGAGTGCGGTGTTGATCGAAGTCGAAGACGATGGTGCCGGGCTCGATGTCGAAAAGATCCGGGCCAAGGCAGTAGAGCGAGGACTGATCCGCCCGGAGGTGGCCCGTTCGATACCCGAATCCGAAGTCATCAAGTTTATTTTTGTGCCGGGATTTTCGACGGCCGAGCAGATCGGCGATCAGGCGGGACGAGGAGTCGGCATGGATGTGGTCAAGCGTGTCATCGAAAGCATGAACGGCCACATCGACGTCGAAACCATTCGAGGCGTGGGGACCAAGTTTACCTTGAGCCTCCCGCTCACATTGTTGA
>VBOM01000070.1 GCA_005877535.1 Nitrospirota bacterium
GATTTCGTCCATTACAGCTGCCTGGCCAGCGGCAAGGTTTCGTTCCTAAAAGTCCGCCCCCGCGTGTGCAAGACCTGCCGTGCTGCCCAAGAGGGCACTCCTTCACCTTCGCCCAAGGCAGCGACTCCGGTGGCCGTCGGGTCGTGACTCCAAACTCACAATCAAGCCCAGTGGAAGCCCGTCCGGGCTGGCATACCTTTTTTTCCGACACAGTCCGGTTCGTCCTGGCGCCGCTGATTCTCCTCCTCAGCGGATTCTTCACGGCGAACTTTCTCTTCAGCGGCTCCTACACCTGGCCGAGAACAAGTCGGACGTTGGCCCTGACGCTCACGGTGCTGATTCTCTCCCGTGAATTCGTCTACAAAGAGCAACTGTCGCGCAACGTGGCGCCGGACCGTGCGTGGTCGGCAGTGCTCTATTCTTGTGTGCTCCCGTACTCGATCGGCGTGGTGGTAATGCTGGCCCTTTGGGCGCTGTAGCCGGCCTTGTTCATTTGGTCTATCTGGTCTGTCTGGTTCATCTGGTTAGTTTCGTTTAACCAAACAGACGAGACAGACGGAATAGACCAGACAGACCAGGCTATCAGCCTGTTTTGTGCGAGGACGGTTGATGGCAGAGATTATCCGTAGCGGAGCTTTTCTCCAACAATGTTGGTCGGTGCATCCGCTCTGTCTGACGGTCAAGCGCGTCGAGCCGGAGCGCATTGTGGTGCTTACATGCAGTTCCTGCCGCATGGTGCATCGGGTGACCACCGGCGCGATCACCAGACAAAAATCGACAGGGGATTCCTCCTTGCCTGCATCAGGACTTTCGCAGCCGGATGGGCTCGTGGCACTCAAGAGCTGCGTGGGAACCCATGCTCCCGCCCTGTCGGTTCGGGAGATGGATGTGTTTCAAGATGCGGTGTGGGTCCGTTGTGCGGAATGCCGGGCGCAGTATGACCTGACGGTCTCCCAGTTCGAAACACATCAGAAATAGCCGGCGCCCTTTGGGCGTCTTCTCTCTATCAGGCCGCGGGGAAATTTAGTTTATGCCCAAATCCCACTGTGATCGTAAGAATGGTGCTGGCGCAAGAACGGTTCGCAGGATGCTCAAAAAGACTGTCCAGCGCGGCCGCAGCGAGTGAAGAGGCGAGGCGTACGCTTCGGTACGTTGAGCCTCTGAGCGATGCGAGAACAAAGCTGGCGGACTTTTTCAGCATCCTGCTAGCCGATTGATGACCATGCCGTCACGGTTTACTCACGAAGAAGCGGCCTTAATGGCCGATCAGCACGTCTTTCTCGCCAAGGCGCAGATCATGGTCAAGGTGCGTCACTTGCTTGCGGCCACGCATGCGGCGTTGAAGGAGGAAGTTGGGTCGGTTTCGCTCGCGACCCCGCCGGATTTCGATCCCTCCAACTGTCACTTTGTGAAGGGAGAGAATCTCGAATTCTTTCCCTACCAATATCTGGACTTTCCGAAACACTTTCACGACTCGAACACTTTTGCCTTTCGGACGCTCTTTTGGTGGGGGCACCACCTCGTGTGCGCCTTGATGTTGGAGGGGGAGGGGATCAAGCAGCACAAGGCACGGATCGTGGACCGGTTTCATCAGCTTGCCGGGCAGGGGTTGGAACTTTCGTTGGCGCCGACATTATGGGAATGGAAACGCGGCGAGGGGTATACGTTGCCGATTACCCACGATCGCAAGGCACAGATTGCCGCCGTGGTGGCCGAACGGTCCTTTTTGAAGATCGTCCGCTTCCTGCCCTTTCCCGATCCGCGGATTCAGTTGGGTCAGATGCCGGAATTCAGCCGCGAAACCTTTCGGGCCATCCTACCGATCGTTACCCGCTAGGAGTCTGCGGATAAAAGCTTTGTTGGTATGGTAAAAATTCAATGGTCCAGCCGTCTGGGACAAGCCCGGTCTGTCTGGTTATCTGGTATGTCCAGTCCGCCAGGTTAGTATCATGCAATCAAACAAACCGGACAGACCGAATAGACCAGATGAACAAGACCGGATGGCGGACTTTTTCAGCATCCTGTTCACGTCGGTATTTGTCTCTGATCAGCAACTTGGGTAAACTGGGTCCGCTTCAACGGTGAAGCGGGCAATTGCAAGGAGGATGGTATCGTGAAACAGACAAGGGGACGGCTGGGCGTCGGTCTCGTGCTCACGGCAAGTCTGCTGATGGGAACCGGTTGCGGGGGTACGGGGAAAACGTTCTATCTGGACCTTCAGCAGAAACAAGCGGCGGCGCAATATATGGAGCCGGAACCAGTCAGGATAGTCATCGAACCCTTCGAGGATCGGCGAATGGAGAAAAATCGGCTCGGCCTGCGGACCCATCTGTGGGGCGGGGTGAGCTACTTCAATGTGGCGGGAGAGCGGTCAGGAGATGTGATTGCTCAGGCTCTCGCAGATCGTCTGAAAACGCGTGGATGGAAGGATCGGGCCTGGACGGTGCTGGTGGCTTCCAGCGGGGCTATGACGAATCTGAACGATGCCGACATCGTCATCAGCGGGCAGCTGCTCGATTTTTCAGCCAACGCCAGGAGCCGCGTCTTTTCAACGGTGGTGACCACGAGCAGCAAGATGGTGATCACCGCGAGGAACATCGGCGACCATAGCTCGACGATCAGAGGTGTCGAAGGAGCACAACGGGATACCGTGGTCTGGTTCAGCGAAGACGATGTGCAACAGTTGCTGGCGGCGACTCTGAAGGACGGTATCGATCGGTACCTTGCCGATACGACGATCGAGCAGAAGGCGTTGCGGCCGGCACGTTGATGGGCCGGAAAGAGATAACCCACCGTGCGTGAACGTCGTTGGGAGACGACGACCCCGCTGACCTTCGGTCAGGTGCTCGTTGTGGGCGAACGGCTGGCTGCGTTGGGGTTGAAGCCGGCGGTGCCTGCGAGGGACGTCATCTGTTATGTCGAAGAATGGACGGTCGAGTCTCCTGAGGATTTCGACCAACTGGATGCGTGGTCCACGGAAGATGTGACCCTAATCCACGTCCGAGAGGATTGGCGGGGAGATTTTTTTCTCCTGGCCGGGGCCTACCACACTGTGTACCAGCGCTATCAGAATGTGGGCACCTACTGCTCGATCAGCCATCCCTGGCGCATTCGTGATTCGGTACGGCTGCACGACCCACACAGCATGCTCTGGCTGGGATTTCGCCATGCCCATTCGTTTATCCGCATACGGCTCCAAACGAAAGAGGTCATCACCCCCGGCGAGACGCGCGGCGATGCTGAGCGAGCCAAGTGGCTGGAGGAACGGCGCACGGCGTTTCTCGAAGCGATCACGCTATTGGAGCTTCCCATCGAGACATTGGTTGAAAAGCAGCAGCTGGTGTTGCGGCCGGTCGATCCCTCCGTGCCCTTTTTCTGCTCCTGGCCCGATGCCTTTGGGCCCTGTCAGTTTGAATACAACACGGCAGACGCCTACGAGTTCCTGGTGCCGGCCAGTAAATTGGCCGCGACGTCTGTACCGGAACCAGCCGGTGTCCGGGCTTATCTGACTGGTTTCTCAGAGGACGCGCTCGGTGACTTTCAAGCGATTGAACCTACCGCCCGTTCCGTTTATCGCTGTTCGGTGCATTGTCCCCTTGACGACTTGCCGGAGATTCGATCTACAATCGATCCTGACGGCCGCCTCTACAGCACCCTCTGTGAGTTTCAAACACAGGAACTCCTTCCAAATGGGGAAGATGCCTCCGCCATAATCGGCATCGTCGGCAACGAGACGGGCTTTCACATTGAGGCCCGTTTGAACCGAGCCCCGCTGAACGAAGATCTGATGGCCCCCTGGCTGGAACGGGTGATTGGACATGCGGTGGTGTATGCGCCACTCCCTCCTTTCGTGTAACAGGCTGCTGAAAAAGCCGCTCTTCTC
>VBOM01000018.1 GCA_005877535.1 Nitrospirota bacterium
ATTCTGAAGCGAGATCGTGGACTGGGCGTTCTTTCTCAGAATGGTCAGTTGAAGGGTAGGTTGGTCTCCAGAAGGTCGGAAGGAGTGCCAAAAGTCTCCGAGATTGTAAATCTGATGTTGGTCGACTGTGGTAATAATGTCGCAATTCTGGAAGCCTCCGACGGCGGCTAGACCTCCCGGCTCGACATTGAGAGCCAGGACACCGTGGTCTCCTTCCAACCCGAAACTGGCCATGATGCTCGCGGTGATAGTGACTGGCGTGAATCCGAGGTCTGGACGGAGGACCGACCCGCGAACGATCATCGATTGAATATGGGGGTATATGGTATCCATCGAAATAGCATAGCTAATGGCTTGAGCGGACGGGGCGATGGCCACGTTGATGCCGATCACATGACCGGACAGATCGGCGAGCGGGCCTCCGCTATTGCCCGGGTTGATGGCCGCATCGGTTTGGATCAGGCCGTAGAGTGTTTCGCCATCCGGGGTGAGCACCGAGCGATCTACCGCGCTGACGACACCCACCGTGACTGTAGAGCCTCCCTTGAGGGCGAGGGGGTTGCCGATTGCGACGACCGACTCGCCGATTTCAAGCACTGGAGAAGGGCTTAGTGCGGCGGGAACCAGGTCTGTCGCCGTGATCTTGACGAGGGCTAGGTCAAGCAGGAAGTCACGGGCGACGACACGGCCTGGGGTGAGTCGCCCGGTTGAGAGCCCCACCACTAGGCTCTTGATTCCCGCCACGAGGTGATTGTTCGTCAGGATGTATCCGCTCTCGTCGATAATGACGCCGGATCCCGAGCCCGATTGGGCTTGCGTGGGAGCTGCCGGCATGCCGCGCGTGAGAATGGTGACGACAGAGGGACGTACTTTCGCCACGACCGCGGGGACCGACAGGGATTTTTCGTGGGAGGGAACCGATCCGATCGGTGGTTCAGCAGGGAAAAAGGGCGAGGACGATCCTCGCCCCTTTCTGCTTCATGCGTCTGCGGCTTACTGGATGGCGGCGAACATTTCCTTAATCTCGGGTGTCTTCAGCTTCTTGAGCGCTTTCGCTTCAATCTGCCGAATCCGTTCTCTCGTCACAGAGAGGCTTTGTCCCACCTGTTCCAGCGTGCAGGCCTGGTCGTGGCCGATACCGAAGCGCAGCCGGATGACGGTTTGCTCTCGGGGTGTGAGCGTGCCGAGGATACGTTCAAGCTGGTGCGACATTTCCGTCCGGTGCACATGGGCATCGGGTGGGACGGCTTGCAGGTCAGGGAGCAGTTCCCCGAATTCCGTACTTCCGTCACCCACCGGCTTCTCCAGAGCGACCGGCTCTTGAAAGGCCTGTACGGTTTCGTGCAGTCGCTCCGGTCTCATTCGTAGCACCTGGGCCACTTCTTCGAGTCGAGCTGGACGACCCAACTGTTGCCCCAGTCGTCTGGTCACGCGGAGTATGCGGTGCGAGGCTTCAGTCTGGTGAACCGGAATGCGAATGGTCCGCGATTGATCCGCCAGCGCGCGCGTGATGCCTTGACGGATCCACCAGGTTGCATAGGTGCTGAACTTGAACCCTTTGCGGTATTGATAGCGCTCGGCCGCTTTCATCAACCCAATATTCCCTTCTTGCACGAGATCCAACAAAGTCAGGCCTCGGCCCGTGTAATGTTTCGCGACATCCACAACAAGCCGTAGGTTGCAGCGCACCAATTCGTCCTTTGCCCGTTCGAGCACGATCCGAGCGGAGCGGAGGGCGGCTAACCATTCCTTAAGCTGCTTGGCGATGGCAGCCGGAAGTTTGTGCTGCCCCGTTCCCTGCTTGATCATCTCGGTGAGACTCTGCTCGGCTTTATCGATCGCGGTAGCTGAGAGTCCGCTCAAACCTCTGACCACCTGGAGTGTGCGGTGCGCCTCGAGCACGGAGTCCGAACCCTTGAGCCTCGGGAAGACTCGTATGGCGTGGCGTAAGGCATTCCGAATGGTGCTCGTTCCATAATCGATCTTCTTCGCGAGTTCGACCTCTTCTTCTCTGGTCAATAGGGCGCGTTCACCGAAGGAGCGAAAATAGAGTGACTCCAACATGAATGGGCCGCCGCCCACGGTGGTATGAGTCACCGCCTTCGTCGGTTCCTCGGGTTGTTCCTCTTCTGATGTATCTCGGCCGATCACATCCAAGAGGTCGCTTGCCTCGGGATCGTCTGCATCAACGTCCTTTACAATCGTGACAAGCTCTTCCGGATCAGGGGTTGGGAATAAATTCTCTTTCATGTCGTCACCCCTCCTCTGACTAACTGATGTCTTACTCCGCATGGTCGTGACTTCAACAGCCTTCCGTTCTTTCGTCCTATACAATGAGAGACAGCTATCCGCAAAACGATTCATTCTGGGCACTGTGCTGCTCTGTTGTCTCTGTACGCAGCAAATCCTATGCTGGATTGTTCATAAGAACGGCAGATCGCGATCCTATGGAAAAGGCAGCACTATTAGAGTGTTTTAATGAGCAAGTCTGCGAGGAGGTGAGGCAACATTGCTGCAAGTGTGTAGGGGTGGCTATGGGGCACAAGCCCAATTGCCACATCTACTTCTGGGTCAGCCCTTTTAGAAAGGGGGCGATCGTATCGATGGGAATGGGGAAAATCGTAGTGGAATTTTTCCCCGCCGCGATTTCGACGAGCGTCTGGAGATAGCGCAGTTGCAATGCGGCGGGATTCCGACCGATCACGTCGGCCGCATCGGCGAGGCGTTGGGAGGCTTCGAACTCGCCTTGAGCGTGAATGACCTTCGCGCGACGTTCGCGCTCCGCTTCCGCTTGACGCGCGATGGCCCGTTGCATCTCCTGCGGCAGGTCTACATTCTTGACTTCCACGGCGGTGACTTTGACGCCCCACGGTTCCGTCTGTTGATCGATGATCCGCTGGAGATCGGCATTGATCTGATCCCGTTTCGAGAGAAGGTCGTCGAGCTGGCTTTGTCCCAGCACACTACGGAGTGTGGTCTGAGACATCATGGATGTGGCGTGCAGGTAATCTTCGACTTGGATGATCGCGCGCTCCTGGTCCACCACACGGAAGTAGATAACGGCGTTTACCTTGACGGTGACGTTGTCTTTCGTAATGACATCCTGGGGCGGTACGTCCATTGCCACGGTACGCAGACTGACGCGGACCAATCGATCGATGAAAGGCACGATGATGACGAGTCCAGGACCGTTGCCGCCATAGAGGCCTCTCGCAATGCGACCGAGCCGAAAAATCACGCCTCGTTCGTATTCGCGGAGGACATTGAAGGTCAGCTTGATAACTATGAGCACAAGGATGGCGAACAGCAGGAGGCCGACAGGAATAAACATTATGATTAGGCCTCTCTTTTTTGGAGCACAGGTTTGACGAAGAGCGTGAGCCCTTCCACGCGCGTGACTTCGGCCTGATCCCCTGGTTGCAGCGGCCGTTCGCTGACAGCCTCCCACAATTCACCGTGGATCGCGAGCTGTCCCTGCGGGGCTAGCACCGTCTTCGCTACACCGATCGATCCGACCATCCCCTCGCTGCCTGTCATGGGTTGCCGATGCATGGCTCGTACTGCCATCCCGACGATGAACATCGTAGCAATCGCGGCGAACGCCACCACTGGCACGATCATGCTCCACGAGAGTTGAAGAAACTCCGCATCCGTTTTGATGAGCATGAGTGAGCCAAGAATCATCGAGGTCACGCCGCCGATGGCCAAGAGGCCGTAACTCGTGACAGTGGCTTCTAGAATGAAGAACACAATGCCCAGGACTACCAGCAGAACGCCGGCATAGTTCACCGGCAACGATTGCAGGGAATAGAAAGCGAGTATGAGGCTGATTGCTCCGACGATTCCCGGTAGGATCGATCCAGGATTGTAGAGCTCAGCCATGATGCCGATGGTGCCGATCGTCATAAGCAGGTAGGCGATGTTCGGATCGCTCAACGCCTTGAGCAGTTCGAGCCGAAGGCCCATCGGGAATTCACGAACAGCGACGCCTGCCGTTCGCAGCACCGTGGGGCCGGTTTGGAGCAGCACTGTGCGGCCGTCTAATTGCTTCAGCAGCATCGTCACATCCTCTACCACGAGATCGATGATTTTCAGTTTCAAGGCTTCTCGTTCGGTGACGGAGACGCTCTTGCGCACCGCATCTTCCGCCCAGGCGACGTTCCGTCCCCGTTGCTCAGCGATCGATTTGATGTAGGCCACGGAATCGTTCTCGACCTTTTCCTTTAGTGTCTTGTCCATCTCGCCACCGCCCATCGCGACCGGATGCGCGGCGCCGATATTCGTCCCCGGTGTCATGACGGCAACATGGGCCGCCAGCGTGATGAAGACCCCAGCCGAAGCGGCCCGCCCGCCAGAGGGCGACACGTAGACGACCACGGGAAATGTGGCCGCGGTGATGTCCTTGATGATCAGGCGCATCGAGGTGTCTAGGCCGCCCGGCGTGTCTAGCTTGATGACCAAGGCGCGGGCTCCCAAAGTGTGGGCTTCAGACAGGGCATCATGTAGATACTCTGCGGCAACCGGGTTAATAACCCCTTCATAGGTCGCAACGACTACGGGCCCCTCTGAAGCAGGTGCTTCTGCGTGGCCTGGAACTACGCACAGGGTCACTGCTACGGCGGTGATTGCGGCGAGGTGGTGGGAGAGATGTTGGAAGACAGGTCCACGCATTTAACACTCCATGCGCGGGAAGCAGCCAAGCTGCAACGGTGTGTGCACGGGGATCATACGGTCCACTCTACAGGCTGTCAAGGAACGAGCACAGAGGCTATTCATTCAAACAGTGCATGGGTTCTGTCATCTGGCCTGAGCCAGCCAGACTCAGTGGATGTGCGTATCGAAAGAGCGTTCAATCAGTTGCCCAAGGAGACACATGGCTGAGGTCAAGCAAGCCGTCATCGTGGTCGTTTGTCATGTTGAAAACCCGGCACAGCACTTCTAGAATGAGACCCCGATGTCACATTTTCAATCAGGCGAGCGTATCCATCTGGTCGACAAGAAAGGGCGACATTATGCCCTGACCCTGAAGGCCGGAGATCTCTACCAACTGAGCGGTCACAAAATCGCCCACGACGACTTCATCGGAAAGCCTGATGGTTCTCTAGTCACGCTCTCTGGAAACAAGACGATGTTGGCGCTCAGGCCCACGTTCGGTGACTATGTACTGAAAATGCCGCGAGGCGCGCAGGTGTTGTATCCGAAGGATCTTGCGCTCATACCGATGTGGGCGGATGTCTATCCTGGCGCGCGCGTGTTCGAAGCGGGGACCGGCTCCGGGGCTTTGACGATGGCCCTCTTGCGCGCCGTAGGGCAGCGTGGTTTAGTGGTGACCTACGAAGCCCGTGAGGATTTCGCGCGAACGGCGACGACGAACATTGAACGGTACATGGGTCCGGTACCGAATCTCATCTCGCTTCGTCGGAACGTGTACGAGGGGATCAGTCTGCTCGACGATGGTGTGCCCTTCGATCGTCTCGTCCTCGATCTTCCGGAACCCTGGCAGGTGGTGTCGCATGCAGCACAGGTGCTTCGTTCCGGCGGCATGTATTTGAGCTTTGTCCCCACCGTCCCTCAAGTGGTCCAGACGGTTGAGGCCCTTGACCGAACGATGGTCTTTGGTATGGTCGAAACATTTGAAACGCTGTTGAGGACCTGGTCGATTCAGGGACGCAGCGTACGGCCGGATCACCGTATGGTCGCCCATTCAGGCTTCATTACGGTGGCTAGGAAAATCGAATCTGGTTTGTGGCCATCAGCCCAAGCTGTTGAGTCTATCTGTGAGGGCATTGATGCTCACGAAGAGCGATGAGGATCCCACGCGATGAATCGGTTGAGGGGGAAGGTCGCGGTCATCACAGGAGGCAACGCGGGTATCGGTGAAGCAATCGCGAAAGCCTTTGCGCGGGAAGGGGCATCGGTCGTGATCACGGGAAGACGGCAAGAGCAGCTGGACCGGGTCGTGAGCGACATTGTGAAGGAGCATGCTAAGGCTTTTGCCGTTGCCGGATCGGTCACAGATGAACCCCATGTCCAGGAGACGGTACGCAGGACTGTGCAGCAGTTCGGGCGGCTCGATATCCTCGTCAACAATGCCGGAGTAGGGGACTTTGGGAAGTGCCTGCATGAGATCGATGATGCGACCTGGGCGCAGGTCATCGACGTCAACCTGACCGGGGTGTTCCGTATGACTCGAGCCGTCCTGCCGCAGATGTTGAAACAGGAGAAGGGAGCGATCGTCAATATCTCCTCCATTGCGAGCTTGGTTGGGATTCCCACATTGCCGGCTTATGCCGCCTCCAAGGGGGGCCTCGATGCCTTGACCAGAGCGCTCGCGATCGACTATGCCAAGGAGGGCATTCGCTGTAACGTCGTGAATCCAGGGCTCATCGATACGCCGATGGCTGCTCCGCTGATGAGCAACCCAGAACAACTGGACCCCATTCTCTCGCACTATCCTATCCGCAGAGCCGGGAAACCAGAAGAGGTGGCCAGTATGGTTCTCTATCTGGCCTCCGATGAGGCAGCCTGGGTCACGGGTGGGACTTTTCCTATTGATGGAGGGATGACTATCTCGTGAGCAGGCGTCCCCTGCGGATGGGGAAGGTCACCGTCGCGGCCATGGGTGCCTGTCATTCGGCCCAAAGAGGAAGCAGAAGTCGCGACTTCTCGAACCCATGGATATCAATGCACATACCCAGTTCTGCGGTGTAATCGGCAACCCCGTCGAGCATTCGCTCTCACCTGCGATTCACAATGCCGCATTTCAGAAACTCAAGCTGAACTTCGTGTATCTGGCGTTCCGCGTGGAAGCGATCGGCGAAGCGATGAAGGGTCTTCGCGCCCTGGGAAACTTTCGCGGCGCTAGCGTGACCATCCCCCACAAAATGGCGGCCGTTCCGTTTCTTGACTCTGTCGAGCCGACCGCACATCATATCGGCGCGATCAATACCGTTGTGGCTACTGGCGGGACCCTCGCAGGTTATAACACCGATGCGACCGGCGCCTTGCGCGCTCTTCGTGAGGGTGGTGTTGCCTTGAAAGGACAGCAGGTAGTCATGCTCGGGTCCGGAGGCGCCGCGCGCGCGATTGCCTTCGCGCTTGGGACAGAGGCTGGAATTGACCGGTTGACCATACTCGGAATCGATGACCAGGAACGTGCAGCCTTGGTCCGAGATCTCCGGTTAAAGACAGGGATAACCGTACAGGAATCGCCTCTCGATGAGGGTACGTTGCAAAAGGTTCTGCCAGATACTCATGTGCTAATCCATTGCACACCGATGGGTATGTCGCCAAAAGTACAGGAGACCTCTGTGCCTGCGACGTTGCTCCATGCGGGATTAACGGTCATGGATATCGTCTACAACCCTCGTGACACCCGATTGCTGAAGGATGCCAAGGCGGCAGGTTGTCACACGATTCCCGGGCTCGAGATGTTCCTTCATCAAGCCGCGGCGCAGTTCGAGCTCTGGACCAATCAGGCTGCTCCAGCCGACGTCATGCGCGCCGTCCTGGAAACCCGATTCTCATGAACATCGTGCTGATTGGCTATCGGGGGACCGGCAAGAGTGCTGTGGGCAGGCTGCTTGCGGCGAGATTGGGACGAGAACTCGTGTCAACCGATGCGGAGATTGTCAGGCGTGCGCAACGTACAATTCAGGAGATCGTCACGCAACAGGGGTGGGATTACTTTCGCGATCTGGAGTCCGATATCTGTAGGGAGTTTGCCGGCCGTGACCAGCTTGTGATCGATACCGGTGGCGGAGCCATCCTTCGCGCGCAGAATGTCGAGAAGTTGAAGAAAAATGGCACTGTGTTCTGGCTGACGGCCTCTGTCGAGACGATCACGAAACGGATCGGCAGTGACGATGAGCGCCCCTCGTTGACTGGGACCAAGTCGTTCGTCGATGAAGTTCAGGACGTGTTGCGGGAGCGGGCGCCGAAATATCAGACGGCCGCCGATCACATCATCGCGACCGACAATCAATCAATCAATCAGCTGGTTGAGACGCTACTCAGGCTGGTGTGAGCGTGCTCGATCACTGCCCTGTTACGTCAGTATGAGCCTATGCCGTCGCCCCGTCCTTGACAAGGTCTCCTTCGAAGTGCTTGAAATAACGAAGAGCGCCCGTAGCTCAATTGGATAGAGCATCGGACTTCGGATCCGAGGGTTGGGGGTTCAAGTCCCTCCGGGCGCACCACTCTATCCGCTGAAAGCCTCAGGAGAGAATCATTGAAGTATCAGTAGCTTATAATTAATCTGCACGGCTCTTTCGAGGGGCCAGTCCCCCACCAAAGCTGCATAGATTTCTCGTGTCTCCAGCAATATTTTTATTATCAAGAGGCAAGATCCACGGGGTATCTGAATGGTGCTATGCTATAGACAAGATTGTGTGAGACCTTCTAGCGGGAGGTTACTCGGGTGCTGGACGTGGCAGGCATGGACGAGGCATTGCCCCTGTTGTGAACACTGGTTGACACGAAGCAGGGTCCCACGACACCCTGGGTCTGCTCTTGCGGATGGCTGAGTGGATAAGAGCACAGTCACCAAGAGGAGGGGCGCATCATGAATCATGCAGTCCTCCATGATGTCAGAGCTGGTTTTTTTCTGATGGTGTGCTTGGCCATGTTGGCCTTCATATGTGCTGTGGCCGCGTTAAGTACCGTGATGCGTCCGGCTAGGTGGACTGATCGCAAGCCAGCCCAGCTCTAAACTGTTTCCTCGCTTGTCCACTTTTTCGCGGTTGGTGACAGAGGGGTACCACTTCTTTAACTAGCGCGTCTATCTTCGAGCGCCACCTCCAACAGCCTGACAATTCAAGTAAAATGGCTACGGGCCGCGGGTGAGTCTCATCTTTTCATACAGGTGCTATATTTGTCCTATAGTCGAAATGTTATTCTAAGGATGGGGGAACAATCATGATCGGAAGTCCAATGAAAACAGGTGTCGTGGCAGTAATGGGGCTCGTCCTGTTGGTTGGTCAGGGCTGTAGCATGAAATGGCTACAGTCTGACGGAGAGACTGGGACAGGGTCTGCGCAAAACGGTGCGAATCCAAACTTTCCTGGTATGGCTCCAGGTGGTTCAGGGAAAGGGCTAAGCGGTTTCTCTCAGAATCCCTCGGAAGAGCGTCTGGGAAAGGGCGGCGATATCTCATCGCTTTCCTCCTCTGGGATGAGTGCCCGTCAGCGTGCAGAAATAACCAAAGAGGAAAAAGCGGCCATCGAAGCCGGCTTACAGGACGTGTTTTTTGGATATGATCAGTGGAGCCTTTCAGATACCGGAATGGAGGCATTGAACGGCGACGCACAGTGGCTGAAGGACCATCCTGGAGCGCTGATGAAGGTCGAAGGTCATTGTGACGAACGGGGCACCGCCGACTACAACATCGTGTTGGGGGATAAGCGAGCCAAGGCTGCGCGCAGTTATCTAATCGAGTCGGGTGTAGTTCCCAAACAGGTCGCGACCGTGTCGTACGGCAAGGCGCGCCCTTTCTGCAAGGACCCTGCTGAATCCTGCTATCAGCAGAATCGTCGTGGGCACGTACTGTTGAATATGAAAAAGTAACATAACGACTCACGGCCTCCAAGGAACCCCGGCCGCTCTCAATGCGAGCCCGGGGTTCATTTTTTGATTTGGAGATGAAGCAGGCATGGCTCTCGTAAAGAATCAGCGGGATTCAATAATGAGGCATCCTCAGCCTCGCATGATCAAAGAGGAGCCTCTTATGGAGAAGCGCCAACAGCCGCGTTTTACATCACAGTTCAGAAGCATCTTTTCTGGCGAGCGGCGAGAAGGCCAAGGTCGGACGCTGGACCTCTCTGCCGGAGGCTGTAAGATCGAAACGGATTTATCGGTTGTAGCGGGGGAATCGTTTGAGTGCCGCATCTATGTCCCTGGGCTTGACTGGCCTTTGCGGATCGACGAAGCCCAAGTGCGGTGGGTCAAGGCAACTACATTTGGGGTCCAGTTCACGAAAATTAAGCCCGATGAGGAGACAAAACTCAAACGGGTCATTGCCAGTCTCAACGAAGAATTTCAGGCGTAACCTTTCTCATTCCCACATTCCTCCTTTAGACTCAGATGGCTTGGACGCCCCGCCTACATCTTAGGTGTGGGGAGTACTGCGTTCGCTCGCGCATGTGATCGCCGCCCATGGCGCCTTGGTATAAGACAGTGGTAGAATTTTAAGAAAGTTGAACCTTCCGCGACTCATCCTCAGGCCAAGGGTGCAGAGATCTACCCTATCCCACATACCGCATCTCCAACACAGACTGGATTCAGTATTGCAACCGTAGCTGGCGGGTGCTTCTGGTGTCTCGAGGCGGTCTATGACCAGATGAAGGGTGTGGTAGCGGTCGAGTCTGGCTACATGGGTGGTCAAGTAGATCATCCGACCTATGAAGCTGTGTGTAGCGGCAGGACTGGTCACGCAGAAGCGGTCCGTATCACGTTCGATCCCACCGTCATCAGCTATCGTGAGTTGCTTGAAGTATTGTTTGTCATCCACGATCCTACGACCCTCAATCGGCAAGGGCACGATGTCGGGACTCAATACCGGTCGGCAGTTTTCTACCATGCACCTGAGCAGAAACAGATTGCCCAGGAGGTGATCGCAGCCGTGACAAAAGAGAGGCTCTATGTCAATCCGATCGTGACGGAAATCACTCCTGCCGGGACCTGGTACGAAGCCGAGTCCTATCACCAAGAATATTTTGCGCGGAATCCCTTTCAGGGCTACTGTACGGCTGTCATCGAGCCGAAAGTGGTCAAGTTTCGCAAGCAATTTGTTTCGAACTTGAAGACGTAGCCTTGCCCTGTGTTTTTCGATGCACCCAGAAAATTCGTCAATAAGGATCTCTATCCTTTGATGAGAAGGTGCGCGAGATCGTGATGTACGGGATGGCGGGTGCTCGCATCGGTTCCAGGCCGCACGATGTGGGCGGTCCTGAAACCTGTCATCGCGGCGGCATCTAGTTCGCCTTCCGCGTCCGACAGAAAGAGAATGTGATGGGGAGGCAGACCGATTTGCGCGCTGATCAATCGGTAGCTGGACGTTGTCTTTTTCTCGCCAACGCTGGTATCGAAAAAGTGCTCAAACAACGATGTCACATCTCCGACGTTGGTGTGTCCGAAAAGGAGCCGCTGTGCCTGTTCCGAACCAGACGAGTAAATTCCTAGGCGGATACCGCTCGCCCGCCATTCTGTTAATGCCGGCAGGACATAGCTATAGAGTTCCAGCACAAACTCCCACTGTCGATAACCTTCGTCCCAGATCATTCCTTGCAACGCCTTGAGGCCTGCAAGTTTTCTGTCCTGATCGATCCAGCCGGTCAGCATGACAGGCAGTTCCTCGTACGCAGGGCGTGTACCTGTTTCGAGCTCAAGGGCATCCTGACATACCGTGGTCCATTGGAGCACATCAGGGTCGTACCGCCGCTCATGGAGGAAGGGCGCGAGACGGCATTTTGCAAATGGGAAGAGGATCTCGCGGACAAAGGCCACCGAAATGAGAGTGCCTTCGATGTCCATGAGCATGTATCGAACCATGCGGCGGCTACCAGCGATACCGTTGATCAATTCCGGAATTCGTATATTGCGGGATCCAGCCAGCTTGATCGGTGAAGAGACGAATCGCGCACACCTTTGGGGGGTCGCCTAAGTCGAACCAATGTTTTGTGTTGGCTGGGACAGAAATGAGATCGCCCCGTTCGCACAACAGGGCAAAGACATCATCGTCGAGCCCTTCCATGTGGAACCAAAAAAATCCTTGGCCTTCAACAAAGATACGCACTTCATCTTCGCTGTGAGTATGCTCCCGTGTAAATTTTTCACGAATTCCTTCCAGATTCGGCGTGTGTCCATCCACACGTATCACATCCGCTGTCTGGTAGCCGCCTTTGTTCATGAATGGCTTGAGCAAGTAGTCGTAGGCGGCGAGGACCTGCTCGTCCGTGGCTCTGGAGGGTAGGTCTCTGTCCGCGGACCATCGTTCATGGACGATGTCTTGCATGTCGAAAAATTGCCGGAGGGCTGAATGATCGTGGAGGGTCATGTTCTTACCTGGTATTCGTAGAGTGGCCATACACTGTCACCTCTCGTTGGC
>VBOM01000071.1 GCA_005877535.1 Nitrospirota bacterium
CTTCAGTTCCGCCTCCTTGATGACGAGATCCGCCTCCCGGTGAGCATTCTGCTTCACATTCTCTGCCAGCGATTGAGCAGATAGGAGGGTGTTTGACAATGTCGCTTCCGTCCGCTTCAGCTCGGCGAGCTGCTGTTCCAGAAATATGATCTTTTCTCGTTGAACCGCAAGGTCTCGATTCAACGCTTCGACCGTCTGTGCCAGTTCTTCAAGGAAGCGATTGACCTCTTCCTTGTCGTACCCGCGAAAGTTGACCTTGAACACCATTTGTTGGATATCGAGCGGTGTAATCTTCATGGCACCCCCCATGGTCATCTCAGTTCATCCTCATGGCAAATTCTTTGAGTGATTGCACAATCGCAATCTGCAGGAAGGTGATGATCAGGATCGCGATGATCGGGGACAAATCCATCCCCATCCGTACCCCGATCCATCGACGAATCGGCGCCAAGACCGGCACGGTCGCACGATCGAGAAATTGCACGATTGGATTCCATGGATCCGGATTGACCCACGAGATCAGGGCACGAGCGATGATCACCCACATATAGAGCCATAGCACATAGTCAAGGATGGTCGCCACCGCCGAAAGAACATTGCCTGCGACAAACATCAGCGCCCCAGCTCTTTCGATCGTATGGTGGCCGCTTCGACCGCCGCCATTAGCGTAGCACGGAATCCCCCCTGTTCGAGTTGGTGAAGCCCGGCGATGGTCGTGCCTCCGGGAGACGCCACCCGATCTTTCAATTGAGCAGGGTGGACTCCTGACTCCAGCACTAAGCGAGCCGACCCGAGCACCGTCTGGGCGGCAAGGAGTTCGGCAGTCTGCCGTGGCAAGCCCATCATCACCCCCCCATCCGCTAACGCTTCTATGGCCTGAAAAATATAGGCCGGCCCACTGCCGCTCAGTCCGGTCACCGCATCCATCAATCGTTCCTCAACCAGCACCACTCGACCGACGACTTCGAATACCCTTCGAGCCAGGCGACTGTCATCTTCAGAAACCGCACTGCCCAAGGCCAGAGCGGTCATACCCTCCTGGACTAATGCCGGAATATTCGGCATCGCACGAACGACCCTCATCGCCCCGGCAATCTGTTGCGCGACCGTCCGAATCGTCACCCCTGCAGCAATAGAAATCACAAGGGCATGGGCCAGCATCGGGCCAAGCTCACTGAGCACAGCAGGAAGCATCTGAGGTTTCACCGCCAAGACGACCACATCGGCCCAGGCGACCGCTTCACGGTTGGCAGGACCAACCCGAATGCCGAACTGACCCTTTAAACGATCACGGCGCTCGCCAGCGGGATCCGTGGCCCATATCGACTCAGCAGGACACACCTGCCCTGAGAGGAGGCCACCGATCATAGCCTCGGCCATCTGGCCACCTCCGATGAACGCAATCTTGCTTGTGATCGTTGGACTAGGCACGCCGCGCTCCAAAAATAGCCTTGTCGAGCCGCACCATCGTGGCCCCCTTTTCGACTGCAACGTAATAATCGTTCGACATACCCATCGAGAGTTCCTTCAAAGAGATGGTACTGATCGGTTGGGGTGACAGGGCCAGCGCCGACTCACGCAGACGACGGAAGTAGGAACAAGCCTGTTCTGGATCGTTGGTGGGTGGTGGAATCTCCACGAGCCCTTTCACCACCACATGGGGCAATGCCCAAGCTCGGCATCACTCCATCAAGCAAGCTCACCCGGAAGAACCCCGGCCTTCGTCGCCTCCCCTTCGAGATTCACTTCCACTAACACCGCTCGGGCCACCCCCACTTCCTGGCCCGTCGGTCTATCTTCTCTGCCCGTTCCAGGCTCTCAACCGAATGGATCAGGTCGAAGACCCCCACGAGACGACGCGCTCGCCCCTCTAGCCTTCCAGATTGCTGAGTCGCATGCCGGATCCCCTAGAAAACGAACCGAGTATTCTCACCAATTGAATCACCAGGCCGTAGATCCATCTCATCCGATCAGTCACAGCTGAAACTCCGTCTCTCGGCAGCTTGGAAGTATTGTACCGAAACCCCCGGGCAAATGTCAGCGCGTACACCCAGACCAGCTCCTATCGGTGAGAGAGCAGGGTAATCCCGCTGACCATCGTCCCGTTCACGCGGCCCTCCCGTCGATAGGAATAGAAGAGCTGATCATGGCAGACTGTACAGAGATTCACCGACGAAACAGAGGGTGCGGACACACCCTCTCCTTCCACTTGCCGACGGATAAGGGCCTTGAGATCCAGCCGAGCTTTGTGCCCCTGATAGTCATGCACAACCGACTCCCAATCAGGCAATCCCATTCGGAGTTGGTCAAGCACCGGATCGTCTACTTCGTAGCAGCAGGAACCGACCGATGGTCCAATACTGACTCGGAGATCTGATCGCGTCGACCTGAATCTGGTTACCATCAGCGTGAAGGTCTTCGAAACAATTCCGGCGACAGCGCCCCGCCAACCGGCATGAATTGCCGCCACGACACGCCGACGTGGGTCATGCACGAGCACGGGGACACAATCCGCCGTGCGCACCGCCACCGTCACGCCGGATTGATCAGTCACCAGCGCGTCCCACCCGCCTGGGAAATGATCCGATTCGGTAAGGGGGCGATCCACTACCAAGGCATCGGTCCCATGCACTTGCTTGACAGACAGCAGCCAACCACGCCCCTGCGCCCCAGACTGACGAGCAGGCACTCCTACGTTGAGTGCCAGCGAGTCTGCATGACTGCGCGTCCCGAAGAAATGTCGGACTCCGTCGCGCGCGGACGCAAAGGCAGGAACCGTGATGACCGCTGCGCTCATGGACGAATTCCGCTAAGACTATTCACCCTACAGACCTGTCGGCTCAGTCGACCTGCTTGCGCAGAAACGTGGGCACATCCCACTCATCATCAGTGACCGCCGCAGTTCGCTCCATCGACTCTCTTCCATCTCCCATCCGCCGCAAGAAGGTCGGACGGTCGAAATCTTTGAAGGGTCGCTCCGCATATGATCGTTCTCCCATCGTCTGGCTGGCCCCGGTCATCGTCTGTTGCCCGGTGCGGGAAGTCCGAGCAGCAGCCACGGGAACCGGAGCTGACTGCTCGTCCCGTTCAAATCCGGTGGCAATCACCGTCACGACCAAGTCGTCTCCCATATCGGGGTTGATCACCTGTCCCACAATGATATTGGCTTCAGGATCGGCTGTCTGTTGAACAATCGTGGCCGCTTCCTCGATCTCGTGCAGCGACATGTTGGGGCCGCCGGTGATATTCAATAACACACCACGCGCGCCCTCCACACTGCCTTCCTCCAACAACGGACTGCAAATCGCCTTTTGCGCTGCTTCGATTGCCCGATTGGTTCCACGCGCTACCCCCATGCCCATCACAGCGCGACCCGTATGTGACATCACGGTGCGAACATCGGCAAAGTCCACGTTCACATGGCCAGTGGTCGTGATCACATCCGCTATCCCTTGAATGGCCTGCCGGAGGACGTCATCAGCCACCTTGAAGGCTTCGAGCAGCGGCGTCGCTTTGTCGACGATGCCGAGCAGCCGCTGGTTCGGAATCACGAGCAAGGTATCCACGTGACGGCGGAGATCGCGAATCCCTTCATCCGCATAAATCATCCGGCGATGTCCTTCGTACGAAAAAGGCTTCGTCACGACCCCGACCGTCAAGATACCGAGTTCGCGCGCGATGCTCGCCACGATCGGCGCGGCACCAGTCCCGGTTCCACCGCCCATCCCCGCAGTCACGAACACCATGTCGGCGCCCTCAAGACACTCCCGAATCTGATCTTTGCTTTCCAACGC
>VBOM01000234.1 GCA_005877535.1 Nitrospirota bacterium
GTGAGATAGGAGTCCGTGCCCGCGTCGCCATATGGATTAGGATTTCTTTTTGCCCTTTGACTCCAACGGCCTCGGTCGTTTCTTGGTCGGGACGGGTGAGGCTGTTTTTCCCAACCGCTTCTCGACGTAATGTACGACAAGGCCGACTGTTGTCAGTCCCACGAGGTCTTGGTCGGGAATCTGGAGATCGAAGGTCTCCTCGATGCGGTACAGCAGTTCAATCACCGCCATGGAGTCGAGACCTAAATCGTCCCGCAGATGATGAGTGGTCAGTATCGTGGCCGAATCATGTTTCAGATACTCAGCCAAGGCGGTACGGATTTTTAGCGATATCGTGGGGTCTTTTGCCATGCGTTGATCCGCTCTGTCGTGCGCTATGCGGCCGCCCATTTGAATACCACCGCGGCATTGTTGCTGCCAAATCCAAAGGCATTCAGCAAGGCCACCTTCACACGACGCTCCTGCGCTGATCGAGAGAGTCCTGCCAGCGCACAATCCGGATCTGGGTCATCATAGTTGGCGGTGGGATGAATCTGGCCCGTGTGAAGGGCCAGCACCGAGGCGATGCCCCCGATTGCACCGGCGGCGCCAAGCGTGTGGCCGATCAGCGACTTGGTGGCGCTGATGGCAATCTTGTCCGCGCGGGATTTAAAGAGTCGTCGAAGCGCCCTGACTTCGACGGCATCGCCGATGGTCGTCGACGTGGCGTGAGCATTGATGTAATCCACCTGTGCAGGGGTCACGCCGGCATCTGCGAGGGCAAGTCGCATCGTGTGGGCGACCTCCAAACCATCTTCACGAGGGATGACCATGTGATACGCTTCGCTGGTAGCGGCGTAGCCCGCAATTTCGGCATAAACTCTCGCCTTGCGTTTTTTGGCATGCGCAGCCGATTCCAAGATGAGCGCCCCAGCGCCTTCTCCCATGACGAATCCATCTCGCAACCGATCGAAGGGTCGAGAGGCTTTCTCCGGGTGATCGTTGAATTTGGATGAGAGGGCCCGCAAGGAACAAAATCCGGCAAAGACGAGTGGGGTAATGCTCGCATCGGCTCCCACCATGATCACGACATCGGCACGGCCCTCGCGGATAGAGTGGAGCGCCTGTCCGAGTGCATGGGCGCTGGAGGAGCAGGCGGTCGAGATGGTCAGGTTGGGACCCTTGGCACCGTAGGCCATTGCGATAATGCCTGAGGCTGAATTGAGGGTGATAACGGGAATAAAGTTCGGGTGGACGCGATGGGGTTTCTGCTGCTGGTAGAGCTGCGTGATTTCACGCTCGCCCATCACCATCCCGCCCATGCCGGCTCCCACGATGACCCCGACGCGGTGGGGGTTCTCCTTCGCCATCTGGATGCCCGAGTCGGCCAGCGCTTCCTTCACTGCCACGAGGGAAAACTGGGCGTAGCGGTCCACGCGTTCGCCATGGGCTGAGTCGACAAACCGTTCAACCGCGAAGTCACGCACTTGGCCTGCGACCTTGGAGCGGTAGCCGTCCATGGGAAACGGGTCAAACGACTTAATTGCCGAGATGCCGGATTGGCCGGAGAGGGCGGCTTTCCAAAAATCACTGACCCCAATGCCAATGGGAGAGACGATACCCAACCCTGTGACGACGACACGCGAGCGCATCTTGCTAAAACCCTTTCAGTGAACTCATAGGAGCCTGTCCGACATCGCGGCAGTCTGCTGCGGCGAACGATGCACAGACATCTGCGTTGTTCTTGAACTCGAAAAATCCTTACCGTATTCCAGTGAATACGCCTCCGGTTTTCCATAGTCTGTGGACGCGCCGCTGCCTGCCCCTCCTTCGTCTCATGACGAACGGCCATGTCGGACTGGCTCCCTACGCCTCTACTTACCGGAAGCGCCAGGATGAGTCAACCAGCTGCCGAGCGAGACTGGTGGGACGGGTCGATTTGGTCATCCGGTTTGTTTCCTTCATCTCGTAAGGCTTGTTCAACCAAAGAAACGAGACAAACCAAATAATGGCTTTCTTATGTTGGCGGACTGTTTCAGCGTTCTGCTAGTAGCGTATTTTGAACATCAGGTAGAGGCCAAAACTCATGAAGAGAACGTTCGCCATCCAGCCGGCAATTAGAGGAGTCAATACCCCGCCGCGGCCGAGCGCGATCGCGATGGAGTGTGTCGTCCAAAAGCAGAAGCCGACGGCGAGCGCCTGCCCAATGCCCATCGCCATGCTACCCCCTTTAGTCCCACTCCGGCGCAGACTCAGCGCAATGCCGACCAGAACCATGATCACGGCAACGAACGGGAATGCGATTCGACTGTAATAGTCTGTCTTAAGCCGTGTGGCCTGAGAGCCTTGCTGGTGCCGACGTCTGGAATAGGCCCTGATATCATGGAGCGTCATCAACTCGGAGTCGCCGGCGAGCCAAGTGGTGAAGTCATCGGGAATGAGGGTTAGCACGATGGTTTGGCGGTCGAAGCCCGTAGTCGATACGGTTCCATCGGGGGAAAATCGTCGGTGCCGTCCCTGAAATAGCGTCCACGTGGAGTCACTATAGCGGGCTTCGTCGGCTTCAGTCATGTCGGCCAGTTGGAAGTTACGATCGAATTGAAAGAGACGCACGCCGCCTAAGAGTTCCCCGTCGACCGAGATGCTCGTGACATACATGAGGCTGTCGGCTCCCACTCTCGTCCAAGGTTGCTTGAGTACCACGGCTGCGGCAGGCGGCTTTTTTTCGATGCGCGTGGTCCGAATCTCTTCGGACTTACCCGCGGCCAGCGGGATGATGGTGGAACTGAAGAGCAAGAGCACGAGAGAAATCCCTGCGGCAAAGACAATAAAGGGGGAGGTAATCCAGAGCAAACTGATGCCGCAACTGCGCATGGCCGTGATTTCGTGGCCGCGGGAGAGCAATCCGAAGGTCAAGAGTGTGGCCATCAAGATGGCCAGCGGCGCAATTTGGAAGGAAATCGCGGGAGTTTTGAGAAGGAAGTATGTCAGGACGTCGATCCAATTGGCGTCGTAGCGCAAGAAGCGACGCACTTTTTCGAAGAAGTCGATGACGAGGTATACCGTCATCAGTCCGCTGAAGCACATCGTGAAGATTTTTCCGTACTCGCGAAGGAGATAGCAGAAGAGAATGGGCATGGGGTTATTGCCGGCTCATGATGTAAAACCACACTCCGGTGGTGAGAGAAAAAATGCCGTTCGGTATCCAGGCCCCAGCAAAGGGCGGCAGGGTTGCTGTCGTGACCAGAAATTCGCAGGCGATGTTCAGCATGTAGTAAATGATGACGACTAACACGCCGACCGCAACTCCGCCGATTCGACCGGATCGCTTCGAGGCAATGCCGACCGGGACGCCTAAAAGGCAAAATACCAGCGAGGCGGTCGGAAAGGCCAGATCTTTATAATACTCCATCAATCGTCGGAGCGCAGACGGGTCGCGCCATTGGGATTGTGCAAGCTGGCCGATTATGGTGTCGTACGACGGGCGGTCCTCCGTGGTTGAGTAGCCGCTTTGATTTAGCGAGAGTTTCAGATCGTAGCTGGCGAAGGACGCTTGCTCGTATTGATCGGCTTGATTTGGGCGGCTGTGAATGACTCCATGCTGCAGTCGTAAGGCGACTTGATTAGTCGAGGCATCCATCAAGACCTCGTACTGTTTCGCCACGATGATACGGGGATCGTCTGCATTCCGCTCGTCGGAGACAAAGATACCGGTCGTAGCCTGTTCTGGATTTTCATCCGGAACATAGATCATTATCTT
>VBOM01000235.1 GCA_005877535.1 Nitrospirota bacterium
AAAACCCGCCCCTTTCCACGTTCGCACTATGTTGTGTCAGGAGACTTGACTGTGTTTCGTCCCCATTCAAATCCAGAACTCCTGCCAATGAATCTGTTTGAGTCTGGCATGTATCAGAGAGGATTCAGGCCAGGATCATCCCGCCACGGCATAGACACTCAAACTTCGGTGAATATATGTGTCCTGGCTACTTACGTGGCTGGCATATCTTATGCTTTTTGTTTAGTGAGATGGAGGTGAATATCATGGTGATATCAATCATCAACTGCACGGACGGGACACTGAGCGACGAGGAAATCATGCAGGCGATTCGTGCGATCAATTGCCAGATCAAACAAGATTTCGAGCCCTATTGGTCATTCGGTGCGAGCCTTCGACTGGAGGGGCGAAGCGGGAAGAAGCCGCAAGCGCAACGCCTCGAGGATTTACGGGGGGACGCCGTCATTTACTTGTGGAACGAAGTCGACGAAGTCAAAGAGGCACTCGGCTATCACGACAGAAACAACCGTGGCATCCCCTATGGGTTTGTGTTCACGGAGATTTCGAAGGAGCTTGGCGAGGCCTGGACCGTCACCTTGTCGCATGAGGCTCTGGAGCTGGTTGGAGACGCTCAAGCCAATCTTCTCGTCGCAGGGCCCCACCCAAGGAATCCCAAGAAAACCGTCTTTCATTGGTTCGAAATGTGCGATGCCGTGCAGGCGGAAACCTATCTCATTGACAGCGTGGAGGTATCCAATTTCGTATTGCCCCTTTACTTCACCGGAGAGGAGGAGTTGGGCGGGCGAAACGACTTTCTTGCACGGGTTCACAACGGGAAAACCTTGCGGTCCTTCTCGGTTAATCCGGGTGGCTATATCGGATTCTTTGACCCGGCCCAAAACAAGAGTGACACCTTTATGCCCGATGATCTCGCGAAGAAACGCATGGTCATTAAAAATCTGGCGAAAGGAACCCGTCGATCCGCCCGGTACAAGCTCGCATCAACTCTGGGTAACAAGAGGACGCAGAAGTTACTCATATATCGTTAGCACCTAGTTGGTCATTCACACATGCCCCTCAATTTAAGGAGGTCATTCATGAGCGAACTAATTGTCTGCTTGCCGAAGGTATTGCCGCGCAGTCAATGGGTATCAGCAGCCCGCATGGCGTCGGAGATCAACCCTGTGAATCATCCTCCGATCGAGCGGCTGATGCAGGCTATACCGGGATTTAGTCCCCACCCCTTGCATATTGCCGTGTTGACCACGAAGTACTGGCACACGCGGGGTGTACGGCTAACGGTCGGATTTCTCGACAATCCATCGAAGGCGCTCCGAACTCGGATCTTGTCGCATATGAATGCGTGGAACAAAACAGCTAACATCAGATTCGTAGAAGCCAAAACCAATCCGCAAGTGCGCATTGCCCGCACGGTAGGGGATGGTTATTGGTCCTATTTGGGCACGGATATTCTGAGTATCCAGGCCGACGCTCCCACCATGAATCTGGAATCATTCACCATGACGACGCCTGAATCGGAATTTCACCGTGTGGTCCGCCATGAGACTGGCCATACCATGGGCTTTCCGCATGAGCACATGCGGCGAGAATTGGTAGCCAAAATTGATCCGGAGAAGGCGATTAAGTATTTTAAGGACACGCAGGGCTGGTCTCGGGAGGAGGTCGAACAACAAGTCCTGACACCGATAGAGGAGTCCTCGCTCCTGGGCACAGCGCATGCCGATCCTAAGTCGATCATGTGTTATCAGATTCCTGGGATCATCACAAAGGACGGCAAGCCGATCATTGGAGGATTGGATATTGATAAATCAGATTATGCATTCGTGGGCAAGATATATCCCAAGCCTCATGGCTCGCGTGCCGTAAAACCCACGGAGAAATCGTCATCTAAAAGAAAGAAGTCGCGCCGGCGGTCTTCATAGTTCTGAAAGGATTTGACAGGAGAGATTAAATGACCAACGCCAAACGATTACAGGAAGCGATGAATGTCGGCCGTCGGCGTGCTGCCGAGATTTTGAAGCTCCGTGCCGCCGCGTCAAAGACTCGTGCCAAGGCTCTCAAAGCGAATCCGAAGCCGCTCGCGCTACGTATCCAGGCAGTTCCCCGAAAGGGCATGCCAGTTCCTAGGGCCACGGTCATGCAAACGGCAGGCGTCCTTGTCTCGGAGGGTGACTCGTGGTTCGACTACCCACTCCATGACGTGCTCAAAGAATTGGAAGATAATCATGGGTATGATGTCGAGTCGGTGGCGCACAGGGATGATCCAATCGAGGAGATGGCGTACGGTGACAACCAACTCAACGATTTTACGAGGCTGATCGAAAAGCTCCTTCGGCGGGGCGTGAAACCTAAAGCCATTCTGCTGTCGGGCGGCGGCAATGATATTGCTGGCAACGAGTTTGGCATGTTGCTGAATCACGCCCGTTCGTCAATCGCAGGCTTAAACGACAACATTGTAGCGGGCGTCATTAATACACGCATCAAAATTGCTTATATAACGGTCTTGACTGCCGTCACCGAGGTATGCAGGGAATTAACAAGACAACCGCTGCCGATTCTTGTTCACGGGTACGATTACCCTGTCCCCGATGGCCGCGGTTTTATGGGTGGATGGGGGCCTTTACCAGGGCCTTGGCTGGAACCAGGATTCCGCGAAAAGGGTTTCGTCGATCTGCCTTCCTGTACTCGGATGGCACAGGAGCTGATTGAGCGCTTCAACACAATGCTCGCGGGAGTCGCCATTCTTCCACAGTACCGGCACGTCCACTACATCGATTTACGGAACTCGCTCTCAACTGGCCGAGACTATAAAGATTGGTGGGCAAACGAGCTGCATCCGACTCCACGGGGCTGGAGCCGAATCGCCGGCCGTTTTGCCACAGTACTTCAGACACTGCCCTGAATATAAACATGGGTAGACATCGGTGTCAGGTGCAGTTTTGGCGTGAACATGATTCAGCCTCGCCAGCCGCCCCCCGCGTCCGGTCCTCGTCGTTCGTGGTCTGTCTAGTTCCTCTGGTTTATCTGGTTAGTCTGTTTCAACCAAACAAACCAGATAAATCAAACAAACAAAAGCAACCAGTTGGGCTTCACGTGTTACCTTTCACGTTTCACGCGGCACGTGCTGTGTGGGGTCCGGAACGCTGACCGGCTTCGGTCATGTGGCGAGTCCGTATTTCTTCAGCTTGGTGAGGAGTGTTTTGTAGTCGATGTCGAGCGTTTTCGCCGCCTGGTTCTTGTTGCCGTCGCTGGCGGTGAGGACGCGCTCGATATGCAGCCGTTCGATCTCTTCCAGCGACAGGTGCGCAGGATCGCCCCTCTGAAGCGAGCTTCGGGTCTTCGGC